>CAXNEV010000143.1:0-8495 GCA_964200925.1 Candidatus Latescibacterota bacterium
ACCCATGCCCATACCGATCACACGGGTGCATTGCCTGTGCTGGTTGGCAGTTTGCCGCCGGGTTTAAAAATGCGGTGTACGCCTGCCACAAAAGCCATTACACAGGTGTTGTTTTCCGATGCGGTCAAGTTGATGGCACAGCGCGGTGAACAAGACGGCGAATTGCCCCTGTATCCGCCCGAAGCCGCCAATGCAGTTATGGGGCGTATGGTGGATGTGCCGTGGCTAACCACAGTGCCCATTTGTGGCGGGGCATTGCAGGCCACCTATATTCCAGCGGGGCACATTTTGGGTGCGGCATTGATTTATATTGAGGGCAAACGGGAAAGTGTGTTGATGACAGGCGATGTGTCGGTGGCCAATCAGGTGACCATTCCAGGTATGGTGATCCCGCAGTGCCGGCCCGATGTGATGGTGATGGAGTCAACTTATGGCAACCGACAGCACGCCGACCGCAGTCAGCAAGAATCCTCGCTTTCTTTGCGCGTGGCCGAAGTTGTTGAAAACGGGGGCAAAGTGTTAATTCCTGCTTTTGCTGTGGGGCGTGCGCAGGAAGTGATTTTAATTTGATCGGGTGCGATGCGTCGCGGACAAATTCCCGAATTTCCCATTTTTGTCGATGGCATGGTGCGTTCGGTCAATGCGGTGTATGCATCATTTGCCGATGATCTGTCTCCACCTGTTCGCCGGAAAGTGGAACGGGGTGAAGAGGTGTTTTATTCTGAATGGGTGAGCGCCATCAGCACCTTGTCAGATCGCAATCGCGTCATATCTGGACCCCCTTGTTGCATTGTGGCCAGTTCGGGCATGTTGATCGGCGGGGCGTCGAGTTATTATGCCGAAAAAATGGCGGGTGATGCCAGCAATTTGATTGCGATCACGGGCTATCAAGATGAAGAATCGCCGGGGCGCGCGCTGTTGGATCTGGTACAGGAAAAGACCCCGGAAGAACGTGCCTTGACTTTGAATGGCCAACGTGTGAAAGTGGCCTGTCGGGTTGAAACGTATTCTTTATCGGCCCATGCAGATGCCGGTGAGTTGACCGGGTTGGTGCAGCGGTTAAAACCCCGGTCGTGTTATCTGGTGCATGGCGATGAATCTGCGCGCAAGGCTTTGTCGGTAGGATTGGACGCACATTTGCCGGAAGGGGTACATTTGCCGGAAAATGGTGGAACATATACCATGGACTCCCTCCCAACGGGGCGCGGCAAATCCTATGGCCGTCGCATTCCGCGTGCGGGCATTGCGGGTGGGCGGGCATTGAGCAATGATACCCTGATGGATGTGCGGGCCTATGTGGTCGAAACCGGGGCCAAAGGGCCTTTTCGCGTGCAGGAACTGGCCGAAATCTGGTTTGGAACAGAGATGACCACCCCGTCGGAAAGCGAGGCTTTTCGGCTGTTGTTAACCGCGTCCAAACAGCAGCAATTTGAACCTGATTATCGGCGGCCCTTTTTGTATCATGTCAAAACAGATGTGCCGTTTGTTGATGGGCCAATGGAAATGAATGAGGCCCGCGTATGTATTCTGGCCGCTTTTCCGATAGAAGCCGGTTTGTTTAAATGCAGTGCTCATGTAGATCAGCGTGTGTATGAACTGGCTTTTCATTTTCCCGATGTGATCAAAACCCAATATGGCGATGTGCTGCGCCAGCTTGAAACAGAGACAGGCTGGATTTTGCGGTTGCGCGAAACACCCCATCAGGGGCGGTTGTTTGAAGAAGCAAAAGCCTGTGTGCCCGAAGGGGCAACGGCATTAAAAGCGCCAGCACTGAGGTTGGATCAACATGAAGTTTCTGTGACGGTGGCGGTGTCAAAGGCCATTGCTGGCAATTGGGAGCATTTGGCCAAAGCAGCATCCGAGAATTTTAAAATGCGCACAGGCTTTGATCTGGTTTGGGATCGGCCCGATGTCAAAACCGAGGCACCTGCGTTGCCAAAACAGCACGATGCCTGGGAAATCAATCGGGCGTATGGCGAAATTCGCAAGGCTTTTCAGGGCAATTTTCACGCGCCATCAAAAGTGGGTTTAAAAGGTGGAGCCTATATTGAGGTGGCATTTATTTCGCCGATGATCGGCAAGCGCTATCGGGAACTTCTGGATCAGTTGTCTGAACAAACCGGGTGGGACATTCGCATTCGGCCTTCCAACAACCAAGATCAGATTTCGCAGGTGGCCCAGGCCCTTACCCCAGAAAAGTGCGTGATGCGCGGTGCGCCCAGAATTTATCCCGACCGCGTGGTGGTGCCTGTGATGCATGTGCCCGATGAATCTGAACGCGATGCACTTGCGATACAATTTGAAGATCAAACTGGATTTGCAATTGTTTGGGAATCGCCGAAGGGGTGACAAAAATTACGAGTCCAGAGTCGCGAGTCCCCTGCCCAACCCCGTTGACATGACTGCCTTTGCTTTTTGACTCACGACCCGTGACCCGAGACTGTCTTTATGTTTTTGACCCACGACTTTTTTTAAGGAGAATACAATGGGAGAATCGCCAAGTTCTTTTGCGCAGCCCACATCGGGGTTGCGCATGAAAGAAGGTGCACCGGCCATTGTGCGGCCAGAGAAGGAAGAAATGGATACTTATCCAGCAGAAGCTCAAAAATTGCTGGATCACAATCGGGCTTCACAACAAGCTGCTGCGGGGCGGTATGATGTTTCCTGGGGCAAGGGGCAGCATTTTGTGATTGCCGGGGGAACCGGGTTGGGCATTGGGTGTTCGGTTGCAACGGCTGTGATGGATCGGGTGGCTCACCATGGCAGTTTGACTGTGATTGCGCGCGATTTGTCCAAGTCATTGGGATTTGCCACAGGTGTGGAAATGCAGGCCCGTGCAGAAGCTCTGGGTATGAAAGAGCGGTTCCACTGGATCAACGACGGTCTGGCATTGGAAGGCAAAGGGTTGCAAACCATTGCGGATGCTTTGAAAACAGTGGGGGCGCAACAGGTTATTTATATCAATTCGGTGGCGGCGGCCAGTTCGGGGTTGTTGCCCAATCATCCCCCTGTTTTTGTGAAAGACGTGGATGCAGACGGATTGTTTGAATGGCAATTGACGCCGTTGACAGAACGGGCCATTGAAGCCACAAAGTTTGTGATGGGCGATATGGCTGTGCAATTTGCCGATGCACTGATGGATTCGGGCATTTCGGTGGCGGCCACAGTGTTTTGTGATTGGCGCGGCAGTCTGGACAAAATCAGCCGCAATCCATCATCTATAGAATACGGGCGCAATGGGGCGTATTCGACGAGTTTGTATTTGCCCAAAGACGCCATTCAGGCCGCCACATCAAAAGCCTATGGCACACAAAAAAAGGTGCTGGATATCTTTTTCCCGATTATGCGCACAAGGGCATTGCCCTTTATTCCCGGTGGCACAACCATGTCGTATGTGTATGACAAGCTGATGAAACGCATGGGCATTCGGCGCGTGGATGTGCCCGAATTGGGATTGGGCATGTTGGCCGAAATTGGCAAGGCACTGGCAACAGATGGTTTTAATCCGTTTCCGCGATTGGATGCGCACGAATTGCCGCTGGATTTGTGGTTTTATGAAGTGGTTCAACAGTTGAATGAAGAGGCATCAAGTCCTTTTTATTTTAAAAAATGGTTTGATAAATAGGAAAGAAGAACATGTCGTTTCCGTCCCTTTTCTCTTTTCATCGTCAAATGTGATGGGTTTGAGATGATAAGGCGGGGTAGTCCCGGAGGGACTTTTTATGCATAGCGCGGGAATTTATCCCCACGCGGCGACAGGTATTTGTTACCCTATTTTGAACCCTTCCCTCTTTTTTATCCTTTGAGGAATTTATGCCCTACAAAATGCCGCCCAAGGCCATTGCCGATCTGGTAGATGCGCCGCAAACACCGGTGATTAGTCTGGATCCAACACATCACAATATGTTGATGATGCACCGATCCGGTTTGCCTTCTATACAAGAGATATCGCGGCCCGAATTGCGGCTGGCCGGGCTGCGCATTGATCCGGAAAACAACGGCCCAAGCCGGATGAGCTTTTACAACGGTCTCACATTCAAGCGGCTTGCCGATGGGCAAGAGCGGGCGGTTGTGGGGCTGCCCGGTGGACCTTGTATTGGACAGGCGCACTGGTCACCCGATGGGAAGCACATCGCTTTTACCGTGACGCATCACCATGGGATTTTTTTGTGGGTTGCATCGGTTGACGATGGGGTTGCAAGGCCATTGGCCGATGTGCAGGTTAATGGGGTGTTGGGTGCGCCTTTTATGTGGATGCCTGGCAGTTTGGGGTTGCTGGTGCGCACGGTGTGTGCAGATCGCGGCAAACCACCCGAGGCTCCACGTGTGCCCGACGGGCCCGTGATTCAGGAAAATGCCGGTGTGACAGCGCCTTCGAGAACGCATCAGGATTTGTTGAAAAATGCGCATGACGAGGCGCTGTTTATTTTTTATGGTCAAACACAAACCGCGCTGGTTGGGTTGGATGGTAGCGTTCAAAAACTGGGACCAGCCGGGTTGATCTGTCGAGCAGAATCCTCACCTGACGGGTATTATGTGCTGGTGGAATCGATTCACAAACCGTTTTCCTATCTGGTGCCTTTTTACCGATTTCCCACACGAGTAGAGATCTGGAATGCCAATGGCCAGGTTGTGCGAACGCTTGCTGATTTGCCCCTGTCTGAGGCGGTGCCCATTGCTTTTGATGCGGTGCCTGCTGGGCCACGGGCCTATGGGTGGCGTGCCGATGCAGAAGCAACGGTGACATGGGTCACGGCACAAGATGGCGGTGATCCGGCTGTTGATGTGCCCATTCGGGACATTGTATATGCCCTTGATGCACCCTTTCATGGCGAGGGCATACCCGTGATGCAACTCTCTTTGCGTTATGCCGGGCGCACCTGGGGAAAATCGGATCTGGCACTGGTGTCTGAGCGTTGGTGGAAAACACGCCGGGTGCGCACGTATCGGATTTTCCCGGATGATTTGTCTGTGGCACCTCAGGTGATGTTTGACCGGTCATGGGAAGATCGCTACAGCGATCCAGGCGTTCCATTGTTAGAGCGCAATGAAAGCAATCGGCGCGTGTTGCAAATCAGTGCAGACGGGCGGTTTTTGTTTTTTGCAGGCGAAGGCGCTTCGCCTGATGGGGATCGGCCCTTTCTGGATCGGTATGATATCGAAACGGGCAAAACCGAGCGTTTGTTGCATTCAGAAGCGCCTTTTTATGAGCACCCTGTGGTGTTGCTCGATACTGACTCACTCGAGGTGATCACCAGCCGGGAAGCCGTGAATGAGCCGGCCAATTATTTTGTGCGCAATTTGAAGTTGGGAACGATGAAGCAGGTGACGCATTTTCCACATCCGACGCCGCAGTTGAAAGAGGTGCACAAAGAATTGATCCGGTATCCGCGCAAAGATGGGGTGCAATTGACGGCCACGTTGTATTTGCCTCCCGGATACAAGGTTGAAGATGGCCCTTTGCCTTTGGTGATGTGGGCTTATCCGCGAGAATTTAAAAGTGCAGATGCCGCCGGTCAGGTCAAAGATTCGCCTTTTCGGTTTGTGCGCGTGAGTCCCCAATCGGCCCTGCCTTTTTTGCTTTGCGGGTATGCCGTGCTCGATGGGCCCACCATGCCCATTGTCGGAGAAGGAGAAGATGAGGCCAATGATACCTACCTGGCGCAGTTGACCAACAGTGCCCAGGCAGCCGTTGACGAAGTGGTGCGCCGTGGGGTGGCCAATGCCAAACGCATTGTCGTGGGGGGGCATTCGTATGGCGGGTTTATGACGGCGAATTTGCTGGCGCATTCCCATCTGTTTTGTTGTGGCATTGCGCGCAGTGGAGCCTATAATCGCACCCTAACCCCATTTGGTTTTCAAGCCGAAGAGCGCACCCTCTGGCAGGCCCCGGAGGTGTATGCGGCCATGTCGCCTTTTATGCACGTGCCCAAAATCAAGGCTCCCATTCTGTTGATCCACGGCGAGGCCGATAACAATTCGGGCACCTTTCCCATGCAAAGCGAGCGGTTTTACAATGCGCTAAAAGGGCACGGTGCGGTGTGCCGTTTGGTGATGCTGCCTCATGAAAGCCACGGTTATCAGGCGCGTGAATCGGTGATGCACATGTGGTGGGAAATGGTGATGTGGTTGGATAAATACGCCACAGGTGAGGTGAAGTAGTTGTATCGGTGTTTTGGCAAAAAACAAATACCCTCTTGACAAATTTTACAATTGTTCCCAAATTGGGAACAAGAGGGCGGGAACTTTTATGCACGTCATTACTCGAAAAAGGTTGCAAGATTTTTGGGAAGATTATCCAGATAGCGAGCGTCCTTTAAAGACTTGGTTAGCTGTTGTAAAACTCAAACGTTATGCGGGTTCTTATGCAGTTCGTCAGGATTTTCCAACAGCCAGTTTTCTGGGGAAATGGCGTACAATTTTTAATATTGGCGGGAATAAATATAGGCTTGTTGTTGATATGCGGTATGATTTGGGCAGGATATACATTCGACATGTGCTCACACACGAAGAATATGATAGAAGAACAAGAGATAGAAATTTATAAATAACAGGGCATTGTTGAACTGGAGCTTATTGGAATGGCCGACATATTGGATTTTACAAAACCTCATGTATTAAGGAATGAGGTAGAATATAACGCCGCTGTAAAAGAAATTGATGATCTTCTGGACGCAGATTCGCCAGCAGGGTCGGAAGCGTATGAGCGTTTGGAGTTTTTGTCTGTTCTGGTGCAGGCATATGAGGATGCGACTTTCCCTTTTGATGGACAAATAGAACCACGGGATGTGGTTGATTTTATGTTGGAGCAAAAGGGTTTGTCGCGTTCTGATTTGGCAACATGGATGGGTGGAAAAAGTCGAATATCTGAATTTTTCAGCGGGACTCGCCGTTTGTCGATTCGGCAGATTGAAACCTTGAGAATACAATTGGGCATTCCGGCAGATTTGCTTATGGGGCCTTTAAAAGAAACGTCATAATGCTGTTTTAGTTGACATTGTTACATCATTTTCGCCGTTGTTGACTTGCAAAGCGTGGAGATACTCACTTCCACGCTTTTATTGTGAAAATATTCCATTTTTCGAATTTTTATTCTTGACTTTGGAATATTTAAAATGGTATATTCCTGCCTGTTCTGCTGTTGCCGGGATAAAAAGTTGTCGCGTATTTTATATTCCTGAAAGAGGATGGGCGCGGTGAACGACAAGCAAAAACGCCACCAAAAAATTTTGAGCCTCATTTCCGAGCAGGTCATTGACCGGCAAGAAACGCTTAGCGAAGCGCTCAAGGCCATTGGCATTGAGACCACCCAATCGACGTTGTCAAAAGACATCAAGGAATTGGGCGTGATCAAAGCGCCCGATGGCAAGGGTGGGTTTCGCTATCAGGTACCCATGGCTTTAAATGGTGTGGGACGGGCCTTTTTAAAAGGCCGTGATCTGCTTTTGCGCGAAGTGCAGGATTTTGTGGTGGGTGTGGCTGGTGCCGGACATACGGTTGCCATTAAAACGATTACCGGCCATGCGCAGGGCGTTTGTGAGGCCATCGATCAGGTGACCTGGCCCGAAGTGGTGGGCACATTGGCCGGTGAAAATACCATTTTTATTTTATGCCGTTCAGAAGCTGAATGTCGCCAATTGCGCGACCGAATTGAGGAGATGATGCCATGATCAACGTGGGACTTTTTGGCGATACTGGAATGGTTGGGCAAGAACTTCAAAAGGTTTTGCACCATCACAAACAGGCCGAGATCACTTTTCGGCAAAACTCCAAACGCCGGGAAGGTGATCTGGGGGCATGTGATGTGGTTTTTTTAGCTACAAAAGATCCCGAATCGATGCAGTTTGCTCCCGAGGTACTTGCTGCCGGTGCCAAAGTGATTGATATGAGTGGGGCATTTCGGTTGCCGCGTGCGCAGTTTGAAGCCGGATATGGCATGATCCATACGGCACCAGAATTGTTAAAAGAGGCTGTGTATGGCATGCCTGCGCTGTTTAAAAACGAGATTGTTTCTGCGCGAATTGTGGGCAATCCGGGCTGTTATCCGACCAGTGTCATTTTGTCGCTTTATCCGCTTAAAGGGTTGGTGCAGGGCGAAGCCACCGTGGTGGCCACATCGGGCAATTCGGGGGCGCGCCGAGAAGTGGAAAACGAGGCCAATGAAGTGACATACAGTTTTGGCAAAAAGCACAAACATGTGCTTGAAATGGCGCTTTATTCGGAGTTTGCCGTGAATTTTACGCCCATTGTTTTGCGATCGGTTTTTGCAGGCATCAATGCCAATATTCGCATTGAATTGAGCCCCGAATTGAAACTCCTTTCAGCAGCAGATGCCGAAGATAGGTTGCGCAAAGCCATTGCCGGGGCGTATGAGACAGACGATCTGGTGCAGGTGGTGGTAGATACAGAGGCTCATCAATGGGGCACGCGCGATGTGGTGGGCACACACAAATTGTTGATCAAAATAGGTGTGGACAACGGGTTTGTGTATATTA
>CAXNEV010000144.1:0-8458 GCA_964200925.1 Candidatus Latescibacterota bacterium
CTCCCCAAAACCAAACAACTTGGACCATATTTATCATCTGGATAGTCTTCTATCACTTCTCCAGATTTGATGGCTTCACAAATTTCATCATCGGTAATGTGGCGATGAACGCTTTGTTCTACAGCATGTCGGCTGTATTCATATCGTCCAATTTTAAAGGCACGCTGAATATCTGCTATCAATCATCGCCTCCTGCAACTCACTCACGCTTCTTTTTTCATTCCCGATAGAACCTGTGTCTCCCGCTGTGCACTGCCACCAATCCTCACCGTTTGCCATACTGTTTTTGATAATACGCCTGATAATCGCTGCCGCCTTTAATCTTGCGCCACCAGTCTTCATTGGCCACATACCATTCTGCAGTCAGTCGAAGAGCGCTTTCAAAATTGTGTTTGGGTTTCCAGCCCAAGGCCATCACCTTGGAGGCATTGAGCGAATATTTCATGTCATGACCAGGGCGGTCTTTCACGTACTGAATCAACGTCTTTGGTTTTTCCAGCACCTCTAAAATCTTCTCCACCACCTCAATGCCATTCGCTTCATTTTCCCCGCCCACATTGTACGCCTCGCCCACAGCCCCCTTGTGCAACACCAGATCAATCGCCTCGCAGTGATCGGTCACATACAAATGATCGCGAACCGCACTGCCATCGCCATACACGGGCAACGGGCGATCTTCAATGGCATTGGTCACAAATAACGGCACGCGCTTTTCAGGGTATTGAAATGGCCCGATATTGTTCGACGCCCGCGTAATAACCACCGGCATGCCATATGTAATTGCAAATGACTGTGCCATCATATCACCGGCCGCTTTGGCCACCGAATACGGGTTGCGCGGTGCCAGCGGCGAGGCTTCTGTCCACGGGTCTTCTCCATCGGATAGTGAACCATACACCTCATCCGTGCTCACCTGTAAAAACCGTTCCACTTCATGCCGCCGAGCCGCATCTAAAAGCGTATAAACCCCCAATGCGTTGGACTTCATAAAATCCTCGGCACCCATAATGCTGCGATCCACGTGGCTTTCGGCGGCAAAATTGACCACCAGATTCACCCGTTGCATCACATGATTCACCAGTTCGGCATTGCCAATATCTCCCCGCACAAATTCGTAACGCGCATCCCCTGCCACATCGTGCAAATTATCCGCATTGCCCGCATACGTCATCTTGTCCAGATTGATCACATGATAATCGCCGTATGTATTCAAAATATGCCGCACAAAATGGCTGCCAATAAACCCGGCTCCGCCGGTAATCAGAATGGTCTTCAATTTGACCCCCTCAGTGAATCAGCGAACTCTGAACTTTGAACTTTTTTTTATATCACAAAAATATCGCTCGGTTTCTCTTGTGTCGCCACCGCCATAGAAAACTGCCGAATCCCTTTCCCGTCCAGCATGCTCCGACATGTTTGCCGGGCCAGTTCCGGTCGGTTGTTTTGATCGCTCAAGTGCGCCAGCACCGCTTGTTGAACGCCTTCTTCGGCCAAACGGCACAGCGTCTCACCTGCCCCATCGTTTGACAAATGGCCATGCCGCCCGCTAATTCGCTTTTTTAAATCCCACGGATAAGGCCCATCCATGAGCAGTTTGCGGTCGTAATTGGCTTCAATCACCACCAGATTGGCCTGTCGCAACCGTTGATAAATCAATTCTGTCACAATGCCCATATCGGTTGCAATAGCCACCTGAGCCTCGCCATCCGACACCACAAAATTCACGGGATCTGCCGCGTCGTGTGGCAACTGAAACGGTTGAAAAGCCAGATCGCCAATGTGAAAGGCTTCGTCATTGTCAAAAATGCGCACCCGCTCAGAACCTCGAAAAATTTCTTTTGAAGCATCCAGTGTCCCCTGTGTCATCCACACCGACAACCCGTAGCGCCGGGCCAGAACACCCACTCCTTTAATATGATCTGCATGTTCATGGCTGACCACAATGCCATGCAACCGCGCCGGATCAACCCCCACACCTTGCAACCGCTCTTCAATTTGCTTTCCAGTCAACCCCGCATCCACCAGCACACCGGTTGATCCGTTTTGCACATAAATGGAATTGCCCGAACTGCCACTGGCCAGAAGACAAACCTTCACCCAGCACTCCTCTCTGGTGAGCTTTCAACCTTTAGGGTTCATCCAGAAATAAGTTTTCGGTTTTGCGAATCTGCGAACCAGTGGGTGCCGCGAAGTGGCAAGATTCCCGAAGGGAATGCACCGAAGGTGCCCCACTGCTCACGAACGAAGTGAGTCATCTGCGAATCGCCCATTCGTCTATTCGTCTATTCGCTTGATGTTCGTAACCGAAAAGTAATTTATAGACAGACCCTTAGCAATCAGCGTAACACACCAATCACCACATCCAACAACCTGTGCTTTTTCTGACCGCTGATGGCTGACCGCTCACAGCTTCTTTTAATAAAACGCCATACTGGCAAACGACACCATCTGCTGTGTTTCATAATCCACGGCCTGATCGTATTTTAACAACTGGCCGCGGGTGGCCTCAATGGCGTGCAACATCGTATAAATCGACGAAGTGCCACACACCCGCGTACGGTCACATTCGCGAATCACCACCTCAAAATAGGCATCGGCATCCATCTGCTCAGCCGCAGCGAGCAACTCGCGATCCGTTTTTTCCACACCTTCAAGAAAAACATCGGACAAAGGTTCTTCATCGCCAAAACGCGGCCCAACATGGCTTAAATCAACCCCTGCAATAAAAGACACACATTTGCCCGAAGCGTTCAAAACATCTTTTAATCCCTGCACAAATTGCGACACCACCGGAGCGGTCAATGGCGACTGTTTATCCATCACCATGTTGTGAAAAGATCCGCACAAAATTGGCACCACGGGAATATCGCGATCGGGAAACAAATATTTCAAAAAAACAGCCTGGAACTCCAGGGAATGTTCTTCTTTGTGTGCATATTCATCGGCAAACACATCAATGGGTGACACTGAAGCAATATGATCAATAACTTCGATATCTGCCTTTAACACGCCAAACGGCGTTTCAAAATCCTTTCGGCTCATCACAAAAGCCTGCCGCGCCGAATGCCCCGTGCCCAGCAAAACAAACAAATCGGGCGGTGCTGATTCTGCCAGCGTTTTATAGGCCCAGGCAAAACACGGCCCCCCCCGGTTAAAATCGATATGCGGCGCAATCAACCCTTTCAGCGGTGCACCTGTTTTTCCATTGGGCACACCCGACCCGTTGGGAGAGGTAAAAAAACCATCGATCATTGCGCGCAATTCTTCGGCATCATCCGGGTAAGACTTTCCGGCATGAGCCGCAGGCCGAACAGGCAGGGCGCGAAAATCATGTTCAATCTGGCGGCGGCGACCTCGAAATCGGCCATTGTCCAGCAAAAAGGCTTCGTCCAGTTGACAAATCAATTGTTCGATATCCGCATTGGCAATCTGAATGCCTTTTAATTCCTGAGAGAGTGCCGTTTGCAACTGTGAAACCACCCGGGTTCCGTCCATCAACGTCATCAGCAGATACGCCGGATACGGCACCGCCATGCCAGAAGCCACCCCTTCAGGATCGCGCAGATAAATCAATTTGCGCCCATCTATGTCCACAGGAAACGCATCGACATACCGCATCCGGGGCTTTTTCATGCCTGTCCTTTTGATGGTTTTTGCGCCACATAGGCAACCCAGATGCTGATTTCATATAAAATAATCATCGGGATTGCCATCAACGTTTGTGAAATGGGATCGGGAGGCGTTAAAATGGCCGCCACAATAAAAATAATCAAAATGGCATACCGCCGCCCCTTGCGCATGCGGTCGGCCGTTGCAAGCCCCAATTTTGCCAGAAAAAATGTCAATACCGGCAATTCAAAAATGGCCCCAAATCCAATCAGCAACCGCAACACAAATCCGATATACATCCCGATATCAAACTGCGCCACCACACCGGTATCTACCGTTGTGCCGACAAGCCATTCCATGGCAATGGGAATCACCAACCAATAAGACAAACCCGCCCCCACCAAAAAACACACCGTTGAAGAACCAATCACAAAAGTGATAAATCGCCGTTCTGTCTTGAACAATCCCGGCGCGACAAACAGCCAGATCTGATAAATCAGAAAAGGCAAGGCCAGTACCGCACCACCCACCAGGGCAATTTCCATTTTGACCATAAACATGCCCATGGGCTTCAATGTTTGCAAAACCGGAGGGTGTTCGATCACCCGCACCGGATGTGTCAACACATTGAGAATTTCATTGACAAAAACACCGCAAAAAATGGCCCCGATCACCACGGCTGCAATGCCCTTTAACAAATGCCATCGCAATTCTTCCAGATGATCCAAAAATGGCATGGGTTTGCCATCACCCGGCAAATTCTGGTCTTCCATTCCATGGGCGGGTATGGTACCGGCGGCAGGTTTTGGCACCAGATCTTGTGGTGTTTCTGGTTTGCGAATAACCCCCACGGCAAGCCCCATAAGCGTCATCACCAGGCAAATTTGTGAAAACAAATCTCCCATCCGCGTATAAAGGGTCTTATCCTGGCGCAAAACAATATTTCCGCCCAACACGGCCTCGTGAAAAATACCCGTCACCTGCGACCGGCGCCCATACGGGTCAACAAACATCGACACCCCGGTATTGGCACCGCGCACCACCGAACGCCGATTTTCAATGGCGCGAAACACCGCCATTTCCGCATGTTGATAAGGCCCCGATGTGCGCCCAAACCAGCCATCGTTGGTAATCACCACCAGAAATTCAGCCCCGGCTGCCGTTAACTCGCGCCCCAGCCATGGAAACACCGAATCAAAACAAATCATCGCCGAAAACTTGCCTGCGGGAATTTCAAAAACCGTAAACGTGTCGCCCGATTCATAATCGCCGCTCACATACCCGGCCCCACTCCACTGAAAATCGCGCAAAAATGACAACAATTTGGGAAAGGGTGCGCGTTCGCCAAATGGCACAACTTTGAATTTGTCATAATGCGCTACAATTGGGCCGCTACCTGGATGAAACAAAAAAGAAGAGTTATAACGCCGATCGCGTTCACCTGCTTCAAACCGATTGGCCCCCATAAACAGATAAATATCCAGAGAATCCACCAGCGCCTGCACACGGGCCTGATAATCGCGATGTACGGTGCTGTTAAAATAGGCGGGCAATGCCGCCTCAGACAACACCACCAGATCCACATCTTTTTTGACAGCCTGAAGAATCAGGGGTTTGACTTTGTTGAAATTGTGATCAAATCCCCAGTGGGATTTTTCTGTCGGGGGCACATTTTGTTGCACAACAGCCACCGATATTGCCCTGTCGCCCACAGGCTCGGACATGCGCCAAAAACCAAAAGTGAGAGGCAGCGCAAAACACAAAACCAGCACCCCCACATAACCCGAACGCCGGGTGCTGCGCAAAAGCGCCAAAACCACCAGATTGACCAGAACCACCCAAAATGAAACACCATAAACCCCTGTGACCTCGGCAAATTGAATCAAAGGCAAATAATCGGCTTGTGAATGTCCCAGCAACATCCACGGAAATCCCATATCGCCCAAAGAGCTGAGATATTCAATACCCACCCATAAAAAAGGCGTGATCCACAAACCAGAGCGATTTAAATTTTGCCGCGCATAACACCACAACCACACAAACAGGCCGCGCCACAAAGCCATGTAAAAAATGGCCCCCGCAACCCCAGGGGGTGTGATCCATGCAATCCAGTACAGGGTGGCCCCATAAAACACCACCCCCTGCACAAATCCTGCGCCAAAGGCTGCCCGTCCCCCTTGTACCTGCATCACCACAGGAACAAGGGGCAACAAACTGATGAAAGCCAAAAAACCCAGTGGCAGCGGTGGAAATGCCGCGGCCATCAACAAACCCGACAATGCGGGATAACCCAGTGTGAGCATCCACCGGGAACTGTGCGTCTGCTCCATCTATTCTCCCATCCACACGATGATATAAGCTGCAAATCGCTATTGCCAAAAACGACAAGAATGGTAGAATATAAACGAGCCTACCCTCCTTGTCAATTGCGGCACAAACGCGCCCAAATCTGGCAAATATAAATCTAACATTTTATTCAACAACAAGTTAATTATGCTTCCAGATTTTGCTTCCGAACTCCAAAACCTGCGCGATCAAAACCGCTACCGCACCGTTCGAACAATCGACAGCGCCCAGGAAACGCATCTGCAAATCGATGGGCGCAACATCCTGCTTTTTTGTTCCAATAACTATCTTGGCCTGGCCAATCATCCAGCCCTCAAAGAAGCCGCGTGTGAAGCTATAAAAACCTACGGGTGCAGCGCTGTGGCTTCCGCATTGATTTCGGGTTATATGCGACCTCACCGCGATCTGGAACACCGACTGTCGCAATTTTTGGGCACCGAATCAGCCCTTGTTTTTCCAACGGGATATATGGCCAATCTCGGTGTGATCACAGCCCTTGTCGGGCGCGAAGACATTGTGTTTAGCGATGCCTTAAACCACCGAAGCCTCATCGATGGCTGCCGCCTGTCGCGGGCAACTGTGTCCATTTATCCGCATGCCAATATCGACCACCTTCGCGGCCTCCTTCAATCCGCCTCTCACCATCGCCGCCGCCTCATCATCACCGATGGAATCTTTTCCATGGATGGCGATATGGCCCCACTGCCAGATTTGCTCACACTATCCAATGAACACAACGCCATGTTGATGCTCGACGATGCACACGGCACCGGCGTTCTTGGCCCAAATGGACAGGGCACACACGAGCACTTTGGCATTCCAGCCTCACACATCGACATCTTGATGACCTCGGGCAGCAAAGCATTAGGTGCTTATGGCGGTTATATTGCCGGAAACCATGATCTCATCAGCCTGTTGCGCAACCGATCTGCCGCCTACATTTACACAACAGCCCTGCCGCCCGATGCCTGTGCGGCCACACACAAAGCCCTCGACATCGTTTCCCAACAGAGTGACCTGCGCCAAAAATTGTGGCACAACATCCGCGCCATTTCTACAGGGCTTCAAAATCTCGGCTTTGACCTCATGAAATCCCAAACGCAGATTATTCCCATACATATTGGCGATGATTCAAAAACGGTTGCCATCTCGCAATATCTCTACGATCAGGGCATTTATTTGTATGGCATTCGACCTCCCACTGTACCCGAAGGGCAAAGCCGTCTGCGCCTGTCGGTCATGGCCACGCATACAAACAGCGATATTGACCAGTTGCTCAACATCATGGCCACCGTTCGCGAAAAGTTCTTTTAAAATTGTATAACATAAAAAAATGGGAATGTTCATCACATTCCCATCGCCCACCATCCTCCAGTTTCACCCCTACTTTTGTACACCCGATAAAAGTGCCCCAAAAGCATAGCGCACCGTCACATCAGCCACCACTTCTATTTGCCCCCCTTCAATGGAAGTATCCGACATCATCATCGCCTCGGTGCGCGCGGCTTTAAACACCGGGCCTGGATGATATGACGACACATTAATTTCCAGCGGTTTTCCCAAAACATATCCCGAGGCCTGGGCAATCACTTCGGCCCGCGCCAATGCCGCCTTCACCGCATTTTGAAGAGCTTCTCGATACGCGCTTTCATAATCTTTTACCTGAAACTGTACGCCAGCCACCCGATTGGCCCCGGCCTGAATGGCCAGATCAATCACCATGCCTGTTTTGTCAAATTCATCCACAACAACCTCAACCATATTGTGAGCCATATAACCAATCGGATCGGGATTTGGTTTGCGGTGTTCACTTTGATCATAACGCGGCGACAAATCATAAGAAATGGTTCTCACAGCCTGTTTGGGAATATTGGCTTTTGTCAACCCTTTCAGAATACTGGCCATCTTCATGGCATTTTCTTTTGTGGCATCAACAGCCGTTTTAGCCACCGTTTCAACTGCCAGCCGAACCACCGCCCGATCTGGTTCACGCGAAATCGAACCCGATGCACTCACCACAATGGCAGGCACCTGTTCTTCTGCCCATGCCTGACCCATCATCACAAAAACCGCCCATACGATCACCCAGCGCCTCATACTCACCTCCTGCTATATTGACCTGCGACTTTGCTTTCCGCACTCTGAACTCCGCACTGCTTTTAAACATACACCTCATCTTCTTCCGATTCATCTCCTTTGGCCTGATCCACCAGTTGTGTTTCAAACAGTGAAAAATAGGTTCCGCGCAGGGCCACCAACCGATCGTGTGTGCCCCACTCCACCAACCGCCCCCGATCGAGCACCAGAATCAAATCGGCCTTGCGAGCCATCGCCACTTTGTGGGTGATCACAAAAGAGGTGCGGCCATCCATAATGCGTTCGAGCGTGCGATAAATTCGGGCTTCTGTTTTGGCATCTAATGCCGATGTGCTATCGTCCAAAATCAATACACTCGGATTGGTAATCAACGTCATTGCCAGAGCCATGCGCTGTTTTTGCCCCC
>CAXNEV010000145.1:0-8358 GCA_964200925.1 Candidatus Latescibacterota bacterium
ATCCCACACCGGCCTGGGCGCGTCGGTATGATGCCACATTTGAACGGACGGTGGCATTTTTAGAACACAGCAAAAAAGAGCGCGATTTTGAACTTGCCACACAAGAAGCCCGGCAGCGACGACAGATTCGCAGAGCGAGGATGCTGGCCATTGGCAGTGGGTCTGCCTCGCTCATTTTTTTGATGCTGTCTTTGTTTGCACTCGATTTGTTTTTTAAAGCCGAAGAAAATCGCCAACAGGCCGAAGAACAGCAGCGTGTGGCCGAAGTGCGCCGCCATGAAGCCGAACAGGCCCAACAAGAAGCCATTCGACAACAACAGGAAGCCGAAGCGCAGCGCCAATTGGCCGAAGTGCGCCGTCAGGAAGCCGAACAGGCCCAGCAAGAAGCCGAAGCGCAGCGCCAATTGGCCGAAGCCCAACGCCAGGAAGCCGAAGCCCAACGCCAGCGCGCAGAAGCCCGGCGCGTGGAGGCCGAAGAGGCTCGCAGCGAAGCCGAAGCCCAACGCCAATTGGCCATTCAACAAAAATTGGTTGCCGATACAGAACGGCAAAAAGCCGAGCGATTGCGCCTGCTTTCAGTTGCCCGCACGCTGTCTGTTCAGGCGGTAAAATTGCAGCGCAATGATCAAATTGAACTGGGCGCTTTGCTGGCCTTGCAAGCCTACCGATTTAACGAAAGAAATGGGGGGCCAACCCAGAATCCCGATTTATATGAAGCCCTGCGGTTGTCAGATGTTGCATTAAGCGGGGTTTCCGATGTGTTGCGCAGTCACGACGATGGGGTTCGGGCAGTGGCTTTTTCTCCCGATGGGAAAACCCTAATAACCGGAGGTGATGACGGTCGTGTGTATGTGTGGCCGGGAGGCAATGGCACAAGCACCTCCCAATTATTCGCGTCGCAATCAGCGGGTATTCGCGCATTAAAAACTAGCCCAGATGGCCAGTTTGTGGCGGTGGGCAATACGCAGGGTGAGATCGTTGTTTATAAACTTTCAGGGGGAGAACGTATAGTGGTGCTTGCCGCTTCCGAACTTGAAACGGATCGCCATGTGATTTCGGGTTTGTCGTATTCGCCCAGTGGGCGGTTTTTGGCTGGTAGCAGCCTTGATGGTCACCTGTGGGTTTGGGAAACGGCGCATTTTTTAGCCCCGCCGGTGTGGACACATCGCGTTTCATCGCGCATCCAGGCCCTATCCTTTTCACCTGCTGAGGATCGTTTGGCCTGGGGTGAAGAAGGGGGGCAGGTTGGGATTGTTTTGATGGATAATCCCGCGGCGATGGTGACGTTGGAAACGCAACATGCGGTGCGATCCGTGTGTTTTTCAACAGATGGACAGCGGCTGGTGGTTGGAACAAACAGCGGCGATATTTTGATCTGGAAGCGTTGGAAAACAGAAACGGATGTGATGCGCTTAATTGGTCACACATCGGCTGTAACGGCATTGCGTTTTGAAGGCGATGGGCAATTGCTCGTTTCGGGAAGTCTGGACAAAACAGTCAGGATTTGGGATGCAAACAATGCCGAAGCCGAATCGGTGGCCATTACACACGATGGCTGGGTTTGGGATGTGGTTTTAAGTCCCAATGGGGATCGGGTGGTTTCGGGCAGTGCAGATCGCAGCATTCGCATTTTGACGATGCGCACAAGCAAAATGGCCGAGCAATTGTGCCAGGCACTCACGCGAAATTTATCAGAGCGCGAGTGGCGCACCTATGTGGGAGAAGATATTCCGTATGAACGCACCTGTCCCGAATTGCCAGAAAATGCAACTGTTGGACAACAACCATAAATGGTGACTTTTTAATGGGGTGGGCCTTGAGAAACAGTTTGTCAAAACGCATTTTGAACTATGTGATCTGTTCATGCCTTGTTGTGATGGGTATGGGGTTTTGGGGACGCGCTGTGGCAGATGTTTCCCATGATTGTGCTGTTGCGTTGGAAGAAGCCACAAAAGCCTATGAAAACGGCAATTTTGGCAGTGTTTTAAAAGTACTTCAGCCGTGCCTGCAAGCCCCGCTTTCTTCAAAAGAGAAGGTGGCCATTTACCGGTTGATGGCCATGGTGTATTTGGCCACCGATTATTTTGCAGAGGCCCGTTTGTATGCCACAAAGTTGCTGGCCATCAAACCCAATTACGAAACGACTTTGCAAGATCCGGCCCCTCTGGTTCGGTTAATCGAAGATATGAAGCTGGAACTGACCGGGGTGCAGGTGTCATCGGTGTCGAAGTTAAATGAAAATATTTTTGAAGCACCCGCCACGGTTCTGGTGATTACCGATGACGAGATTCGCCGCCGGGGTTATACAGATTTGGAACAGGTGTTTCACGATCTGCCGGGTTTTGACATTTCGCGTGGCAATGGTGTGCAATATTCTTTGCTGTATCAACGCGGCTACCGGTCAAACGGCACCGACAAAACGCTGTTTTTGATGGATGGGGTTGAAGAGAATGATCTGTGGACAAATTTTACCGAGCTTTCCCGGCAATATCCTTTGAGCAATATCAAACGCATTGAAGTCATTTATGGCCCGGCCTCGACGATGTATGGGGCCAATGCCTTTTTGGGCGTGGTCAACATCATCACACAGGAGCCCAGTGCCTATGTGTCTCGCGATCAAAAATTTGGCATAAAGGCCAGGGTCAGTCGGGGAGGGTGGCAATCGCGCTTTGCAGATGTGACCATGGCCGGGCGTTACGAAGATGTTGCCCTGTCTGTTACAGGCCGTGTGTTTCGGTCTCATGAAATGGATTTGTCCCGGTATCCCGAATGGGATTTTAAAACGCATGAACTGGATTTTTATCAGAAAAAACTGTCGATTCGCGGTCTTGATGAAAAAGGCAAGTATCGGGCCGAAACTTTTTTGGCCAACAACCCCAAAGCCCTGAACAGTCCTTATATTCAAATTATTCGGAATGAAAATAGCACGCCAACCGCTGTTGAAGTCACCGAACGCGGTGCGCAGGCCGCCCGAAGTTATGACCAGGCCGCGTTAAATGAAACGGTGGGTGGCAACCCGGTGCGTTATACCAACTATACCGACAACTGGTTTGTGCATGCCAAAATGCGTTCGGGGGGATTTACATTTGGCGTGCAATCATGGCGGCGCGATGAAGGCACCATTGGCTGGTTTATCGACGATCGGGAAGGGGCTTCTGAAAATGGCGGAATCTGGATTCCGCGCAATACTTTTTTGTATATGAAATACGACAAATCGATCACGGAAAATTTGTATGTGACCATGTTTACGACCTATAAATCGCATTCGCTGGACAGCGAAAACAAAATTTTGATTTTTAGAAGTTATGCAGGGGAAGGCCGGTGGGGTTTGGAACAACTGGTGAGCGATACCCCATCGCGATGGTCGCCTTTGTGGTTTTACCAGTTGTCTAAAGAATTGCGCGTTGAAGGCAAGGTTTTGTTTGTGCCGTCGGATCGGTTTAATGTGGTCAGTGGTATCGAAGCGCGCAACGGTCACATTCAGGGCAATTATGTGACATCGCCATCGCCTTATCCGGCAGAAACGGGATCGCCTCCTACACAACTGGGTGGCAATCATTTTGAAAACCGGGATTTTGGATTCTATACCCAGGCTTCTTACAAACCCACCTCCCTATTTAAATTGGTTTTAGGCGGTCGGGTTGACAACAATCACATTCGCGACACGCAAGGGTATGGTACCGTTTTTAATTCCCGTGCGGCCGCTGTGGTATCACCCGGCGATTATGTTTTTAAATTGGTTTATTCCGAGGCATTTAAAGCGGCTTCCAACTGGGCCAAATATGCCACATCGCCCAGTCGGGGTATTTCAAACCCCGACTTGCAGCCCGAAAAGGTGAAAAACTACGAGTTGAGCACCGGGTGGCAAAACGGAAATTGGGCCGCCGATTTGGAAGGCTACTGGTCTTCTTATAGCGATGTGGTGGGCACGGCGCGCATCACATCTCCCGATGGAACAACCACCACACAAAATCAGGCCATTGGGAAGTTGCGCATTCGGGGCGGTCAGGCCAATGTTTCATGGAAATCCGAACGATTGGAGTTTTGGGGAAATTATACCTATACCGATCCGGCCAATGTGGAACCCCGCGATAACAATGGAGATTTGATTGTGGATGCTCAGGGCAATCTCAAAACCATCCGCATTGGCGATATTGCCAGCCATCGCATCAATTTGGGTGCCAATGCAGTGTTCTGGGATCGCTTGAATGTGAATGCGCGTTGGAATTATGTGGGAACGCGAAAGACAGGCAAAGAGACGACCATTTTTGACAATCCGCTGGATCAAATCGATGCTTATTGGGTGCTCAATGGCGCTGTGACATGGCACCATGTGGTGTCGCGAATGTCGTTGCAGGTGACGGTGAACAATGTTTTTGACCGCGAATATTTTGATCCCGGTGCGCGCACGGCCGATGGCAAGATTCTGGCAACGCGGTTTCCCCAAAATCGACGGCAGGCGTTTTTGCAGGTATTTGCTGATTTTTAAACAGGTGACCTGGCCAATATGAGTTTGCGCACAAGTGTTGTTGAAGCTTTTAACATTCGTTCGGGTGAAGAGTTGCCCATTTTTCTTTTGGGCAGCTATTCGTTTTTGGCGGGTATTTGTCTGGCCTATATCATTTCGCTGGGCAATGCGTCATTTCTGGTGGTGTTTGGCACCGATCATTTGCCCAAAGGATATATAGCCACCGGGGTTGTGGGATATCTGGTGGGATCGGTATTGTCCGTTTTGCAGCGGCGATTGGCTTTTGCAAATTTGATTGTGGTGTGTCTGGGATCGTTGCTTGTAACGACCTGTTTGTTCTGGTTTGGATACCGATTGCCACCCGACATGATGTTTTATGGACTGGCGATTGAGCAGTGGTTGGCGCTGGGTTTGTTTGTCGGCATTGGCCCTTTTATCATGCTGGTTTATTTTGTTTTTCGCAGTGTGTCAGGGCGTTTGTTTGATTTGCGGCAGGGCAAACGCCTGTTTGGGTTAATCAGCACAGGCGACGTGATGTCGTCTATGATTGGCTTTTTTTCTGTGCCCATTTTATTGCGGGTGTTGCCCAATCCGACGGATTTGCTTGTGATTGCCGCTGTGAGTTTGAGTTTGTGTTTGTGGGTATTGCTGATTATTCGGCGCAGGTTTTTGCACAAACTTTCCGACCCTTTGCCCGCGCAAAAACAAGATGACAACACTGGGGTGTGGAGCATGTTGTTTGGGTCGCGATATTTTTTGTTGTTATTGCTTTTGGCTTCGGCAACGGTTTTTGGATTTTATTATATCGATTTTGTGTTTCTGGGGCAGTTGCGCACTCGGTTTCCCGATCAAAAATTGCTGGCGCAATTTATCGGCATTTTTTACGGGGCCATTCGGGTGGTCGAATTTGTTCTCAAGACCTTTGTGTCTGGGCGGTTAATTAATCAATATGGCCTGCGATTTGGGCTGGTGGTGTTGCCAACACTTGTGTGTGCCTGTACTGCTCTGGCGTCGGGATTGGAATTTGCCGGGGTGTCGTCGCTGGTTTTTTTGATGCTGGCCCTGGATAAGCTGATTGAACGCGTGGTCACCAAATCGCTTTACGACCCGGCTTTTAATGTGTTGTATCAACCGATTGGGGCCCTCATGCGGCTTTCTGTACAAACGCGGGTTGAAGGCATTGTGCAGCCCCTAACGGTGGTGATTGCGGGCAGCAGTTTGTTTTTGTTTGCCCAGATTGGCTCCTTTCAACTGGTTTTAAACGTGGTGGTGGTGGTATTTGTGGGGTGGTTGTTGGTGGCTGTGTTGATGAATCGGGCCTATCGCGAATCGCTGTTACAACATCTGGAACAGCGGTCTCGCGCCGATCACAAACCCGGACAGGATGAAGTGAGTCTGTTGTTGTTGCAAAATCATTTAAAAGATTCCAATCCCGAACGGGTTTTGCTTGCACAAACCTTGCTCGAGCAAATCGGCAAAACAGCCCCTGTTGTTGCCCATGCTGAAATACAACAAGATTGGGCGCAAACACCGCTGTGCTTGCCTCGTCTTGCGCGTGTTCTGGGAAGCCCTGAAATCTCTGGCGATTTGATCGGACAGCTCAACACTTCGGATCGCTTGATGCGTCATCAGATTTTGGCGGCCTTGCGTTTGCAGGGTTTTGTTGCCAGGGAGGGTCAGGTTTCGCTGGTCCGGCAAGAAATTGATGCCACCATTGCCGTTTCGGCCTGGTGCATGGCCACCCTTGTGGATCTGGAAAATGCAGATCTGGTGTTATTAAAATCGGCCATAGGACGGGAGATAGATGAAAATCGGGAGCGTTTGTTCAAATTGTTGTCATTAATCTATGATGCCCGCCACATTGAAATGGTCTGCGAAAGTTTTAAAAACAGCAGCAGTGATGGCAAGGTATATGGGCTTGAATTGATCGATGTATTTGTCGATCAAGAAATCAAAAATGGGTTGTTTCCCATTTTAGACGATCTGGCACTGGGGCAACGGCTCAAACGTCTGGAAGAAAAATTTCCACAACAAAAACTGTCGCCATTTGATCGGCTAAAAGACATTGTCAATCGCCCCTATGGCAGCATTGAAGAATGGACGCGGGCTTGTGCCCTTGACGGATTTGTTTATGTCAAAGGCAACCAACTGCCATACGAGCTGGTGGCCACTCTGTTTCACAACAACCCTTTATTGCGTCAAACGGCTGCATGGAGTATGATGCGTTTGGCCCCCGATGGTCACCATCTGGAACGTTTGCCCAAAAAGCAGCAGGAAGAATTAAAAAGGGCATTGCAATCCTCTGAAAAACCAGCTCTGATTTTCGAACAAGTGTTGTTTTTAAAACAAATTGCGGCTTTTTCTTCTGTGCCAGAAACAATTCTTGCAGAGTTGGTTTTGCATTTTCAACCATGCACATTTGCATCCGGTGATGTTGTGTTTGCAGAAACAGATTGCCAAATTGTTGTGATTATAAAAGGCCGGGTGGTGTTGCAGGAAGGGTCAGGTGTTATGGTCAATGAAGATGCCGGCCGTTTGTTGTGCCGCTGGATGCTGTTTGGCGGGGACCTTGTGGCCATAGCAGAAACCCCGGTTCGGGCATGGGTGATGTCGGAAGCGGCATTTGTCGATTTGTTGGCCGACTATGTCGAACTGACACGGGGGGTGATGCACGGTGCCAAAATTGTGCATTCAGATGCCAATTTGTCGATAGTGACAGACAGGTCAAGCATTCATCCTATGTAATCGCAGAACCTGAAAAATGGGGGCAACAGAACATGAACAAACAGGTTGCATATCCTGCTCTGGCAGGGTTTTCTGAAACGGGTATCAAACAAGCCTATGCAGTTTTGGAACAGGCCGTTGATCGCGGCGATCTCATGGGGGCGGCATTGCAGGTTTCTCGCGGGGGCAACACGCTGCCTGTGGCATGTTTTGGCCGCAGGGATCTTGAGGTTGGCGGTTTGGCCGTAACACCCGATACGATTTTTCTCATTGCCTCCATTACAAAACCCATTGTGTGTGCCTCTGTGATGCAGTTGCTTGAACAGGGTTTGTTGTGTTTGGACGATCATGTGGTGGATGTGATTCCCGAATTTGGCAACCGCAAAAAAGAAGCCGTTCGGATACGGCATTTGTTGACACACACATCGGGTTTGCCCGATATGATTCCCGAGAATCAGCTTTTCAGACAACAACATCAGCCGTTGTCCGCGTTTATCGCTCGCATGTGCGATCTGGATTTGTTGTTTAAACCGGGTACACGCATTTCCTATCAAAGTTGCGGCATTGCCATTTTGGGTGAAATTGTGGCGCGGCTTGCGGAGAAACCTGTGCGCGAGGTGCTCACCAAAACGTTGTTTGATCCGCTGGGGCTGAACGATTCATCGCTGGGGCGACAGGATGTGTTAAAGGATCGAATTTCTCAGGTCAAAATGCCCAGCAGCAGTGATGCGGGAAGCGGAGGCACAGATTGGGATTGGAATTCAGATTACTGGCATCATTTTGGTGCGCCGTGGGGGGGCATGTTTACAACGGCTTCAGATTTGACGGTGTTGTGCCAGGCGTTTTTGTTTGGCGGGCAGTGGAATGGGACGCGCATTTTGAATCGGAAAACGGTGGCTTCGATTGTGACAGATCACACATCAAAAATGCCCGATTTACCGGCTTCAGAAAAATTGCGCCAGCGCTGGGGGTTGGGGTGGCGATTGCAGGATGGATCAATTTATGGCGATTTTACATCCGGGGCCACCTTTGGACATGGCGGTGCTACCGGCACAGTTGCATGGATAGATCCCGAAACCGAAGTGACCTTTGTGCTGTTGACCAATGATCCCGATGCCGCGCGTCTTTTGCGGCCCCGGGTGTCCAATGCGGTGGCCTCGGCTGTG
>CAXNEV010000146.1:0-8344 GCA_964200925.1 Candidatus Latescibacterota bacterium
TATGGGCAGTTTTGAAAATCGCGTGGCCATTGTAACAGGTGGGGCAACGGGCATTGGCGGGGCAACTGCCCGGCGATTGGCACAAGAAGGGGCGCGGGTGTTGATTGCCGATGTGAATATGGATCTGGCAAAAAACAATGTTGAGCAGATTCAAAAGGTCGGTGGTGTTGCCGATGTTTGTGTGGTCGATTTGTCCCGGTCGGATGAAGTGGAAGGCATGGTGAATCGCGCGGTGGCATTGTGGGGGCGGTTGGATATTCTGGTGAACAACGCATGGAATATTCGCGAACCCGACGGCAGTGCGGAAACGCTGAGTGAAAGTGCCTGGGACTATGCGATGTCGGTGATGGTGAAGGCCATTTTTCTGAGCGTTAAATATGCCGTTCCGCACATGGTTAAAACGGGTGGCGGCAGCATTGTCAATATGGCTTCGGTGCATGGCATGATGGCGGCGCGGGGTGTGCTGGCTTACGATACGGCCAAGACTGCTGTAATTGGCATGACGCGCCAGATGGCTCTGGATTTTGGGCCCAAAGGCATTCGGGTTAATGCCATTTGCCCCGGTCATATTGTGACCGAGCGCATTGCCGAGGGCTGGAAAAAGGATCCCACGCGGTTTCGATTGATTGAGTCGCAATATCCGGTTGGGCGTGCGGGAAAACCGGAGGATATTGCCCATGCGGTGCGGTTTTTGTGTTCGGATGAAGCCTCATTTATCACCGGACACGCTCTGGTTGTGGATGGCGGATTGACGTTGCAGTTGCAGGAAACTTTTGGTATTTCACAAGCGCAATTTTTCAGGGATCATCCCGATACCCAAATTTAACGGTATGGAGAAGATGTGTGATGTGGATTGATGTGTGTTGTCGCGGGGGCAGTGCGCGCGATCACGGGGCTGGCACCCCAACGGTTGATCAGTTGCTGGCCGAAATGGATCGGCTGCATATTGATCAATCGCTGGTGATGTCGGTGTGGGCCGATGTGATTTCGCCCGAACATGCCAATGTGCAGTTGTTTGACGATCTTGCGCCTCATAATCGGTTGTTGCCGGTGGTAGAGGTGTTGCCCGAAGGGGGCGAGCGATTTCTGGACCGGCAGGCCGATGGCGTGGCCTGGTTTGCCAATCAGGGGGCTGTGGCCGGTGTGATGCACTGCCAGAGAAACAGTTTTGTGCTGGCTCCCTGGTGTTCGGGCCAATTGTTAGAAGCCATGCAGGCTGTACATTTGCCGTTGATGGTGTTTTATGGCGATGTGTCGCACGATCATTTGTTTGAGGTGCTGTGCGATTTTCCCCGTTTGCCGGTCATTTTTCACGAAGTGCCGCGCGTGGGTTATAATCGCATTGCCTATCCGTTGTTGAAACAATTTCCGCAGCTTTATCTGGTTTGTGATCCGCCCCAGTATGTGCATATCGGGCTGGAGTATTTGGTGGATCGCATTGGGTTTGAACAATTGCTTTTTGGCACGCGGTATCCCATCTGCGAAGGGGGTTCGGCCATTTCGGGGTTGATGTATGCGAGCATTTCTGATGAGGCAAAACAGGCCATTTCAGGGGGCAACATTTTGCGGTTGATGCGGGAGATTCGACATGAGTGATCGGTATATGGAAGCGGGCTTTCAAGGCAAGCCAATCGATTTTCATTTTGTGATGGATTCACACGCCCACCTGGGGCAAAATGCGCCGTTTATTATTATGGACAGTTCGGCTGAGTCGATGCTTGAATGCAAAGATCGCATGGGCATTGATTTGACGGCGGTCAGTTCGTTGCCCAGCACGATTGGCGGATGGACAAAAGGCAACGATCAGGTGATGGATGCGGTGCAAAAATATCCCGATCGATTTTTTGGATATATCACGATTAATGCGCATGATCCCAACAGTGTGTTGCCAGAATGCGAACGCTGCTGGGTCGGGGGGTGTCGCGCGTTGAAATTGCACACGGCACAGGGGCCCAATTACGACTACCCGGCCATTCAACCGGCGCTGGAATTTGCCGATGATAAGGGTTGTCCGATTTTATGCCATGTGTGGGGTCGCGAACTGGATCACATGGAACCACTGATGAAACGCTACAATAAAAGCATCTGGATTCTGGCACATGCCGGATGTGCGGAACGCGAAAAATATGCGCGTGTGGCTTTGGCACATGACAATGCGGTGATTGAGACGTGTTATTCGCGGTGTCCAAAAGGACTCATTGAATATTTTGTGTCTCAAGGTTTGGAAGACAAAACCCTGTGGGGAAGTGATGCCAGTTTTTATGCGTCAACACATCAATATGGCCGTGTGTTGTTTGCTGAGGTGAGTGAAAGTATAAAGAAAAAATTGTTGTGTGACAATGCACAGCGGGTTTTTAAACTATAGGAGAATTGGCGTGGCAAAAAAAGTGGGATTTGGATTAATTGGACTGGGTGAAATTGCCTATAAATCGACGGGGGAGTTGTTGCAAAAATCGGAATATGCGCGCATGGTGGTGGGGGTGGATGTGGTGGATCATGTGGCAAAATCGTATGAAGAGACATTCAAAATTCCATGTTCAACCAATTTAGACGATGTGTTGAATCATCCGGAAGTGGAAGTGGTGATTGTGTCAACGCCTCATTTTTTACATGCCCCGCTGGGCATTCAGGCGGCCAATGCGGGCAAACATGTGATTGTTGAAAAACCGATGGCCACAACGATGGAAGATTGTGATGCGTTGATTGCGGCATGTAAAAAGAACAAGGTGCTGTGTTCGGCCAAAGAAGGGGCTGTGCGGTATTATCCGGCGGCGCTAAAAGCGAAAGAACTGGTTGAGCAGGGGGCTATTGGCGAGGTGATGGCGGTTAAAATTGAAGGGGTGTCGAACAAACCTGTCAGTTACTGGACAGGGGGCTACACCAATCGGGTACACACCACCTGGCGCATGGCCAAGGCACAGGCCGGGGGTGGCATTTTAGTGATGAATTTTATTTATGATGTGCATCGCATGTTGTTCATCACCGGATTAAATGTGAAGCGTGTGTTTACCGAGATGGATACGTTTCGCACCGATGCCGAGGTGGAAGATTTTATTACCGTGACATTGCGGTTTAACAATGGCGCGCTGGGAACGATTACAGCCTCCTCATGTGTGCCGGGGGCGCGCAGATCAGGCATTCGCGGAACCGAATTGTCGGGCAACCGCATTTTTGGCACGGCCGGTCAAATTGTGTTTCACGAGGGCGAGTTGCTCGTGTTTACCGAGAAGGATATTGACGGGTTGAAAAAAGACGATTGGACAACGCTGACGTTTGATGGCAATCTGTATCCGTTTTTGACGTATATCGATCATTTTGCCATGTCTGTTGCCGAAGGCCGCCCCGCAGAAGTGCCCGCCGAAGAAGGCCGGCGCACATTGGAAGTGCTGGTTGCGGCGTATCGTTCGGGTGAATTGCATCGGCCGGTGGATTTGCCGCTTTAGTGGCTCTCTTTCCCTGTCCCTTTTTCCTGCAAGCGGTGTAGAAGGGGGACTCGTAACATGATTTGGGACAAAAGCAGTGTGGAGAATTGTTAATAGGGGCTGGTGGAGAACCCTGGCGTTTGGAAAGGAGTTATGCGGATATGACCGATGTGGAGAAGTATTTGTTTGATTTGCGCGGGTATCTCATTGTGGAAGATGTGTTGACACCCGATGAAGTGGTGACATTGAATGGTCTGATTGATGCAAACCATCCGGGTGTGAATGAAGATTCGTTGAAAAAACACACGGGCGGATTTTTAACCTGGGGGCAGCCGTTTGTCGATTTGCTCGATCACGAACGGATGATGCCGTTGTTGAAATTCATTTTGGGCGACGGGTTCCGGCTGGATCACTATTATGCCATTTACATGCAAAAAGGCGCGGAACCGTTGCGGTTACACGGGTCGAACAATCCGTATGACCCGCCAGAATATTACCACTATCGCGAAGGGCGCATGTACAATGGGCTGACGGTGGTGTCGTGGCAATTGGCCGATACTGGCCCCGAACACGGCGGGTTTTGCTGTATTCCGGGCAGCCACAAGGCGAATTACCGATTGCCGCAGGAATTGCGCGATGCGCATACCAATGCCGAATGTGTGGCTGTACCAAAAGCAAAGGCGGGGTCGGTGGTGATTTTTACGGAGGCGTTGACACATGGCACCGCGATGTGGACAGCGGATCATGAACGTCGGTCGCTGTTGCTCAAATACAGCCCGGCGCAACAGTCATGGTCGCAAAATCACATCAAACCGCCAGAAGGGGTGAGTTTTACACCTCGCCAGCAACTGCTGTTTGAACCGCCGTATTTCAATCAGCGCAAGTCGCTGTTTGAAGATGCCAAAACAAAGTCGGATTATTGAATTTAGCGATGAGCATTCAGCTTTCAGAGATCTTGACCATTCACGACGCAGGCACGGCCCCATCAGCTAACCTATCAAACTCCTTGCAGTCGGAAAAACAATCACGCCGGGACCGTGTATGGGTGTTGAACACGGTGCGGTGTGTGAATGGCTGTGTTATCGGCAGTCCACAGGGATGGCCCGGTCAGAACGATGTCTGCCAGCCGCTGTGATCCGACGAATACTTAGGACTTTCATGGCGTGGCCTTTCTCATCTGTCCCAACAAATGGCGTGATAGTCGTGGTTGCTCGTGATGGGGATCAATGGGGTTCGACGAATATCTCGACTTCGTCAATGACGATGGTAGGCGAGGTGGCATGGCTCAGAGGGATGCGGCCCAACCGGTAGCGCGCCCGGTAGCTGGTCCAGGGGAGCAGGCCAGGATAGAGCAGACAGCGGGTCTTTCGCGTCAGAGCCGACCATTCTGCGTAGGGCAGGTTGTGATCGGCATACATGGTGTCCTGGGGGCTGACGTAGTCGAGCAGCCCCGCGCTGATCCATCCGGAAACGTCCAGGCCCTGGCTGGCACATTCCGCTGGCGTAGAATAGACGCGGGCGCCCAGGACGCGATCTTTTAGAGAGGCACGGATTTGCTGCACCAGGTCGGTCATCAGATGTGCGCGCTCAGAGGCCAGATCCGGAGGATGCGATGGTCGGTTGTTTCCGTCATCATGGCCACAGGTTCTTTCTGACATGCGTGTTCATTGGGGATCTGCGCGACGTTTACCTGGCTGCTTTCACGATCACTTCCACTTCGTTCATGACGATGTCGCCTCCGGCACCGGATGCGCTTTTTACGAGCGTCAGCCCCAGATGGTTGTCGCCATAGACTGCCGGTCGGGACGTCAGTGCAAAACGGCACAGGGGCAGTTGATCCTCCTCATCGGGCCATTCGCACTGGATCATTTCAGCAGGTATGGGTTCGCCGTTGATATCGATTGCGAGTTCGTCGCCGGGTACAATGTTGGATCTGAACATCAGCATGGCACCGGAAAGCAATTCCCCTTCGCTGATTTTGGCATCCGTCGGCAGGTGTTCGCAGATGCGAAACCGGAATGTGCTGCGTTCTCCGGGCTTCTGCCGATTCAAATCGATCTGTTCGGGATGATAGGGGAAATCCCACTGATAGCCGGCTCGTGAACCGCTTCTCGGTCCCCAGAGCGCATAGAAGACGTAATGGCGGTCTTCTGCAGCGATCCGGTCTGGATCGCGCAGGGTTTTTAGCGTGGGGAAATCTGAGACCTCAAAATAGTTCTGTGTTGAGAAGCCGTCTGCGCCTGCGCCGTAGAAGTTTTGTACGGCCGCGTGGCAATGTGCGGGCGTTTGAGTCAGGTTTCGGTGGTGGTAGCCCAGCATGGCCTGTATTTGTGGATAGACATAACAGTCGTGCGCCCGGGCCAGGCTGACGAATTCTTCGAATTTGGAGTTGAAATCCGTGAAGCCGAGGTCGCCGGGAGAGATGTAATCCACCAGTTCTTCCTCTATCCAGACCGGGACATCCAATCCCATCTTTTTGCAGCCTGCAAGATCAAGGAGTACACGCGCGCCTAAGAGGAGCTTGCGGCCTTTCTTTTCGCCTGCTTCATCCAGCATGGCGCGAATGCGGCAAACAAAGTCGGTCATGATCGCGTGGGAGGCTTCTGTTTTGCCTTTGGGAAAACACGCTGGAAGACGGGTGTAGTTCAACTCGATCCCATCGACGTCAAACCGGTTGGCCGCTTCTTCCATGATGGAAAAAATCCAGTCGCGGACGCCTTCAACCGAGTAGTCCAGCGCGCAGCCCACCTCATAACTTCGGGGATCGGCGGTGCGCGGCGAGGATGGTTTGTATTCCTTGAGTATCCACTCGGGATGCGTTTTGGACAGTTTCTCAAACAGGTCCGCGTCGTGGCCATGTCGGTCGTTCATCCGGAAACCCGCGATGAATTCCATTTGTTGCCGGTGGCATTCGTCGATGTAAATCTCGATGGGCATTATGCCCCTGTCCATCATTGGAATCAATCTCTGGTGAGGCGGTCTTGCGTCATAGGCACACTTATCCGTTCGCCAGAAATGGGTCCAGCCCTGGTGCCAGATTTCCTGCACGAGCGTATCAATCGCACCTTCCCTGGCATAGTTGCGAGCGACCTGGCGCAACTCGTCGGGTTGCGCTTCCGGTTCGCTCAGATGGCGGATTGTGTTTGACGGGTCGCTGTTGTAGATGACCCGACGCGCTCCCCTCGGCGCCAATGTGCCCAGCGTAACATCTATCATGGTCGCTCCTTTCGGATGCGTGCTTCGAAAGCGTGAATGCCACAGGTCTTGCGATGAGGGTGCCACGTGTTCATAATTCGGTTGAGAACATGAGTGTAGATCATCCGAAAGTCAAGTTGAATTCTGGTATTACAAAATGACTTTTTGCCGCCCTGTCAACTGTTGATAATTTCTCGGACAGGGCCTACATTCTATGGCATCTGATTCACTTCTTGACCGACAATATACATTACTTCTTTGTGTGTCCACTATTCAAAACACATCAGTATTGATGAATCTTGAAAAAAACAAAAACGGCAGTTGATCTGTCATCTCAGGTCGGCTGCCGTTTGCCATTGACAGGGGCAATGGGCGTGCATACCTTGAAATCGTTCATTTTAACATGCAATATTTGGATCAGGTTTGGATGGCAATGGAAGAGGCGGTGAACTGGACATGAAAATTACAGATGTGCGGGTGTTTGAACTGGAAGGAAAACCGCGTGAGGGTGTGGCGCTATATGAAATTGCTCGCGGGGGATTGGCACCAGGGGAGGTGTCGCCGTATCGGCAAACATTTACAGAGGTTGTAACCGATGCGGGGGTATCGGGATTGTGCCCCGGTGGGTCGGGTGAGGTGAAGGCGATTGGGCGGCATGTGATTGGGGAAGATCCGCAGTGTTATGAACGCATCTGGGAAAAGCTGACGACGCGGCCCTTTTCACCCACGCACAATTTGTCGGCGCTGTCGGTGCTGGATATGGCATTGTGGGATTTAATGGGGAAATTGCGCAGCGAATCGGTGTGCCAGTTGTTGGGTGGGCCGGTGCGCGAGCGCGTACGGGCCTATGCAGGGATGCTGGGATTTGACACCTCACCAGACCGTGTAGCCGCGCGGTCTGCCGAATGGGTTGCCAAAGGTTTTACTGCGCTCAAGTGGTATGTGCCATCTAACGAAGAGGATGGCAAAACAGGGTTGGCGCACAATGTGAACATGATTGGCGCGGTGCGAGAAGCGGTGGGTGACGGGGTGGATATTATGGTGGATTGCATTTTGTCCAATTCGTCGCGCAATTCGGTGTTGTATGCCATTGAATTGGCACGGCAATTGGAACCGTTTGGATTGACGTGGTTGGAAGAGCCGTTGAATCCAGATGATTTTGATGCGTATCAAAAGTTGAAAGAACACACCTCCATTCCACTGGCTTTTGGCGAGCGGTTTCAAACGCGAAAACAATTCAGCCAGGCCATTTTGCGCAATGTGGCAGATGTGTTGCAACCCGAGTTGTTTGTGATTGGCGGGATCACGGAATTGCGCAAAGTGGCGGCATTGACTTCGACGTTCAGTGTGCCGATGATTCCCCATGCCAATGAGTCGGGGCGAACGGCGGTGCATTTGCTGTTTACACAACCCACGCGGTGTTGCCCGCTGGGTGAATGGGGTGTGAAGATCAATCACAATGCGCAGTATTTTTATACGGATTTTTATGAGCCGATCAATGGATATTACGAGATACCAGGCGGGCCGGGGTTTGGGTATGAGATTGATGAGGGTAAAATTGTCAGTCGGCGGGAATTGTAAAAAATTTCAAGGAGAAGACGATGAACATTTTAATGGTGCGGCATTCAGCGGGGTTTGAACACAGTTATTTGCCCGATGCGGAAGTGGCGTTTAAACAAATTGGCAAAAAGCAGGGTTGGAAGGTGATGACGACACACCGGCTGGAT
>CAXNEV010000147.1:0-8293 GCA_964200925.1 Candidatus Latescibacterota bacterium
CCTTCGGCGACCTACTTTTTGAACGACCAAAAAGTAGGCAAAAAGTCGTTCCCTCAAGCGCCGGGAAGGCTGATTTTCCGCGAATATCCCCACAGGAGGCTCAACATGAAATGTCCTGTCAGCGATAGAGGCATTTCAGAAAGTGTTGCGAAACGGAATCGCGCGGAAAATCTTCCCGTATCGCGTGTTTATTGACAATGGGTATTGCTGGTATGTATATCCTGTAAAGATGTGATAAAAGATAAGCCGTACTGAGAAGGCGATTAAGAGGGTAGGTCTCAATCACCGCTCCATCAAACCGATAGACTGAACACTGAACCCATGACACCTGCCGCTCAAACCATTCGGGCCTATTCCCCTGAAGAACTCCATTTGCTGGCCATGGAAGGTCGGCTCAAAGGGCGCGGTGTGCAAAGCCTGGTGCGACGGCCTTTTGCCCCACAGGCCCGGCCCGACGCATTAAAAACATTTGAAAATCACCTCAAGCACCAGTCCTGCTGGACCGATTCACACGCGCTGTTGCACACCTTCCTCGACCTCATTCACATTCACAGCCCCTCCCGCCGCGAAGATCACGTTGCAGCCTATCTCATCGACCGCCTCAAAACCCTGCAATTTCCCGACATCACACAGGATGCCATTGGAAATATTATAGCCGCCACCCCAGGCACATCACCAAACGCGCCCAGTCTGCTTTTTACAGCGCACATGGATTGTGTTTACCCTGGCCATGATGCCCCTGTTCAGCCTGTTTTTTACGCCTCCGGCGAGATTCGCACCACTGGCACCAACAGCCTTGGGGCCGACGACAAAACAGGCATCACCGCCATTCTTGCAACCCTGGAATACATACACAACGCCCAGTTGCCCCATGGCGAAATTCGCGTGGTTTTCACCGTCCAGGAAGAACTGGGGTATCGCGGCATCAAACATGTGCCAGCAAATATTCTCAACGGCATTCACCTGGTCATTAGCATGGACCCACCCGTGCGCGTTGAACGCAATGAAACGTCGGCCATGGCCGTTTTGCACATGCCTTCTGCACATCCTTTTGTGCATCTTGTTCGGCAATCCGCCCACGACTGCGGGTTTGATCCGCTCATCCTTTTTGCCGAAGACGGATATGTCGGTGGCGACACCCTGTGCCTATCGCCCTTGGGTGCCCTCATTGCCGACTTTTGCTCCACCAGCCGCTATGCCCACACACAACACGAACACATTCGCATGGGTGACCTCATTCAACAAACCAACTGGATGATGGCCACCGTTGAACGCACCCTGTCCCTTGACCCGTCGCAATTAGACCTGCATGCCGTTTATGGCGACCAGCCCATTGGCACGTTAATTGGCGTTCGCAAACAAATTCCGCTCACCGAAACACGGCTCAAAGAAAAGCGCGATCTGGCCAATACGCTGCACACACGATCTGGCCCGCAACAGGTTCCTGCACTTGTTCACCTGTCGGCCATTGCCCCGCGTATTGGCGATCCCGATTTGTTGTGCGATGTGGTGAATGCCTATACCCAATGCCTCAAAATGGATCAGGTGCCACAGGTGCTGCGAGACCTTAGTTTGGCCATGTTTCATTTGGCCACCAATTTGGCCGATGTGCGCCCGCTTGAACCGCTCATCGACGTGGCAAAAGGTGTGATAGATCAAAGTGGCGAAGATATCGCGCGTATCCATGCGCTCCATTTTCTCATCGAATTGTTTCAAAAATCTCGCCGCATTGCCACCAAAAACCGTCTGCTGCGCCTGTTCATTCTCTGTTTGCAAAGCAGCTCTGCCAGAGTTGTTGAAGCCACCCATCAATTTTTGCGGGCCAATCTCAACGAAATCATTCACCCGCTCACGGTGGCTTTTTGCAACCGCGACCGCGCCACCTGGGAACGGCAACACAAACATCTGACCGGGCGCATTATCGAACGAAAAAGCCGAACCCGGAACACCGAAATCCGCTGGACAACCATTCGGCAAAATATTTTGCAATTGCTGCTTGAAGAAGACCGCATTTTGCCCGAAATGCTCGAATGGATTTTCACCCACGACAGCGCCGCCACACAAAAAATTGCCGTTGGTTTTATCGACCCATCCAAAACCACGCACATTGCCAACCGCATCTTGCACAATCTGAAAATCAGGCAATCTGGCGTGCAGGAAACCGCTGTGCATTTTGTGGGCAAACACCGCATGACCCAGGCCATTGACCCGTTAATCGACCTGATTCTCACCCCGTATTTGTGCCGCAACAAAAGCCTTGTTGAATGGGCGCTCAACACCATTGGCGCACCGGCACTCAACGAAGTGGTTCGAAGGCTCGGTTCCGACGCCGAACACGCCCCTTTTGTGCGCCAAATGTTTAACACCCACGACCGATCCACAGATGCAGATTTTGCCCAGTTGACTCAAAATCTGCAAACCACCTATGGCCAAACCATCGACCTTGCCGATCCGGCCCAGTTGAATATGCTGGGTTATTATCTGGGCAGTGCCCAACTGACCAACCTCCACACGTTATCGCGCTGGGACAAACGCCGGGCTATTATCTTTTACGACCACCTCATCAAACTGTATCCCGAATTCCGAGAACTGGAACGCCTGTCCGAATATCTCGAAGAAATCGACGGCCAAACGCGCAGCCAGTTTGCGCGCATGGCCATGCAAAAAAACATTTTCAAAGACCCCGAATTTCTTGCCCTGGTTTGCCATGAAAATGCGCGTTTCCTCGAACAATTGGCCCTGCTGGAAAAACAAATTCCGCTGAATGCCATCCTGTCGCGCCTGCGCGAATTGACCAGCGGTTCTCAGCTTGACATGGCCGACCCGCGCGATGTGGAAATCTACTATCTCTATTTGCTGAAACAAAGCCCGCAAATGCCCGACCGCATGCGATACTTAAAACACATTCAAGAAGCGCGCAACCGCTCTTTTCCAACCATTAAACCCTATTGCAAAGCCTTTGCCATCACAGGCGACCGCATTGAAGAAGTGGGCACGGTTGACCGCGAACACATCCGCTTGCTCATCGACCAGTTGCCCCATCCTGAAAACAGGGCACAACGCCTGCGCCGTTTGCTCACGTCAAACCACATAGCCAAACGCGAACGCCAGCGCATCATCAACAGCCTGTCAGATGTTTTTAACACAGACATCAACCCCTACAATACCCTTGAAGACCGCTTGCAAGCCGTGACTCAAACCATCGATTTTGAATTTGATGCCGCATACCGCCCGGTGCTCCAGATCATTTTTCCACATTTGATGCGCGTGCGCATGAAACATCGCAGCGAAACCGTCATCGCGCCTTTGGCCGATTATGCCCTTGAATATGCCATGATGAATCATCCCGAAATTCAGGAAGCATTTGATACTGGCGAAACAGACCTTTTGCTCGACAATCTCAACGACCTGTTTACCGACCGTGTTTATGAGGCCGAACGCGAATTGTCTGAAGAGGTATTTCAAGAACTCAAAGACAAACACCTCAAGGCCCTATCCCAGTTTTATACCGGCAACTGGACAAACATCATACGCGACCTCAAAAAACGGTTTCCCGAAGGCCGCCAGGCAAAACTCATCGATGCAACCGCACAAGCCATGACCGGATATGACATCTTTGATGAAGAAGAATCGGCCCTTCTCGACACCAATCTCAATCGCCTCTTGCAGGTGCTGCATATAGAAGGCACCGACCTCATGGATTTTCACAATCGGCATCGCGAATGTTTTAAAGTTTATACCGCCCTGTTGCACACGCGAAACCTGCGCCAGATCAAACGCATCTATCGAGAAGTATATTTGATCCTGCAAGATGAACTGTCATTTGCCAATCGGGAATACATCAGCCCAAAAGAAATCCTGCCCAAATACCTCTCTACCGGACATTCAGAAGAAGTTGCCAAACCGCGCATCCCTGCCAAACCGGGATATCTCAAATATGCCCGCAAAGAATTGGGCAAACTGGGCAAACTGATGGCCGATTTTGTACTGGAACAGGCCCTTTCTGAACACGTCTCTTCTGTGCAAAGTGAAATTGCCAAATTGCGTCAGGTCGTCATTGGCACCTCGCAAATTATGTGTGCACCCAGCAAAGATGTCAGCATCATTTACAGAAGCTGGCCGGGCAATGACTGCAACACCGGTGACATGGCCCAGATTCTCTGCCCGGATTGCTCTTTTTATAAAATTATTTCCGATGCCCAGTGGAAAGGCTATTTTACATTGGTGGAATTGCGCCGACAAAACCAGCGCGCGCTCTTGCTCGATGTGCTCAATTTTAGCGGTTTAAAAATGGAAAATGAAAATTTCATCAAAGTGCTCATGCACCAGATCATTCAAATGGCCCAAAATGAAGGCATTCACTATGTTCTCACAAGCCCACAGGAAACTCATATTTCAAACCGGGATTACATTCGCCGCGCCTTTAAAAAGTCTTTTCCCTCACTTGGCAGTGTGCAACATTTTGCCATTTTAAATACCCCAACAGCGCGGTTTCAATCGCTCAACCCCAACCTCTCAATTGCCTGGCAATCCCCTGAGATCGAGAATTGACAGACATCCCGTCTGATCTTATCTTCAGTGACCAATCATAAAAACAGTCCAGAGTCACGAGTCCCCCGCCCAACCCCGTTGGCATGATTGTCTTTGCTTTTTGACTCGTGACCCGTGACTTTACTTTTTCGAGGTTTTCATGCCCATCCCAACAATCCACATCCTGCCCAATGGCATCCGCGTGGTTATTGACCCCATCGAGGGAGCCCAATCCGTGGTGGTTGGATTTCGCTTGACATTTGGTGCAAAAAACGACCCCGAAGACCGTCTGGGCCTCACGCGCATTGCCGAAGATGTGCTTTTTAAAGGCACACCGTCTCGCGATGCACGCGCCATCTTCAATGCCTTTGACACCCTCGGCGTGCGGCGCAGTTCCAACACCGCTGTTGAGCACACCACCTTTCATGCCCAAATGCTGCCGCGCAATTTCAAACCAGCACTGGCACTTTATTCAGAGCTTTTTCGGCAGGCCTCTTTTCCCGACGATCAGATCGAAATTGCCAAAGCCGTTACCCTTGAAGAACTCAAACGCCTCGAAGACAGCCCCATCCAGCAAGTGCTCTACAAAACGTATGAAGTGGGTCTTGGTTCTCCGCTGGGACGCATGCCACTGGGTGAACCCGAAACCGTTTCTGTGATAGTCCCTTCAGACATTCGCCAACACTGGGATACTCATTGCCGACCCGAAAATTTGCTCATCTCAGTTGCAGGAGGCCTTTCGGAGCAAGTGATTTTTGAAGCCATAAACAAAGTTTTTGGTTCCTGGGAAGGCGAACACATACCATCAAAACCGGATGGCTCATTATCGGTTGCCAACCGAAGTGTGCATCAGCATAAAATTTCTGAACAGGCCCACATCGGCATGCTCTTTGGCGCAGTGCCACGCGGTCACAAATACTATTATGCCGCGCAAATGGCCGTGTCGATTTTATCGGGCGGTGGATCCAGCCGCCTGTTTACAGAAGTGCGGGAAAAACGCGGGTTGGCTTATAGTGTGACCGCCTTTTATCGCGTGCGCAGAGGCGGGGGACTCATTGCCCTTTATGCCGGCACCACAGCAGATCGCGCTCAAGAAACTCTCGATGTGTGCTGTCAGGAAATTGCCCGCCTGGGCCATGATGTCACAGAAGAAGAACTCGTTCGGGCCAAAACCGTAACCAAAGGCCAGTTGTTTACCACAGGAGATCTGCCCGAAGGCCGTGCATCGGGTGCGCTTGAAGATCTCTTTCTGGAAGGCCGTGCCCGATCCATTGAAGAAATCGCCGCCAGCATAGATGCCGTAACCCTCGATCAAATTCCCGAATACCTTCATGCATTTCCCCCGTCACCCAGCACATTGGTGGTGCTGGGGCCAAACCCATTAAAGCGCTAAAAAGAAAAGGAGATAAACGCCATGGCCGCAACCGATATAGAAACCTATCCGGGTATTACCGAAGAAGAATATGCCTTCTTTAGAAAACACGGTTATCTCATCATTGAAAATGCCATTGAACCCATCGGGCTGGAACGGGTGCGCGAGTCTTTTGAAAGAAACGAAGCAGAAACCAAAGAAGAATGGGAAGAAATGGTGCGTTCTGGTGCCTACAAAGGGGGTTATGGCAATGGCCCGGATGCCCACACCATTCGCCCCAATTTTGACAGCGACACCACGTTGATGGATCTGGCCAATAATCCCAGAATTATTCCCTACGTTGAAAAAATTGTCGGCTCTGACTATCAGGTCATGGAAATGCTCCACCACAACCACCATGCAGGCACCAAAGCCCACACGGGCTGGCACCGCGACTGGCCCGCCTGGACCCATCCACAACACACGCTCAAAATTAAAGTATTTTATTTTTTTGATGACCAGGATGAAACCATGGGCTGTTTTTCACTGGTTCCCGGCACGCAAAAAATTCCCGACGGCCCGCCCAAAGACAAATACAAAGGCGACACATTGGAAGACATGCCCGGCATGAAAAAAATGGCCCTCAAAGCTGGTGATGCCGTGTTGTGGGATGTCGTGTGTTGGCACACGGGCTGTGCCAACACCAGCCCGCGAGATCGCCGCATGGTCATTTTTGGCTACATGCCCTTTTTTGTCAAAAAATACAATGCCAGCGCACCTTCCGACAGCATCGTGCAATGGGCCAACACCCCCATGAAACGCCAGCTTATGGGCATTCATTGTGTTCATGGCCGACGGGGTTGGGACCGCACCGACGTGCCCTATTTGCCCGAACACGAAGCCATTGCCATGGCGAAAAAATTATAGCTGTTGATACACACATCCCAAACTTCTGTTTATTGGAGCCTCCATGTCGTCACCGTTTTCCACACACACGCTCGACAATGGCCTGACCCTCATTTTTGAATCGATTCCGCGCATTCATTCGGCAGCCATTGGTTTTTTTGCCAACACCGGCTCACGCGATGAATCCAAAGAGGTTGCAGGCATTTCCCACTTTCTCGAACACATGTGTTTTAAAGGCACACCCAAACGTAACTGGCGGCAACTCTCGCTCGATGTGGATGATATTGGCGCCATGTGGAATGCCTATACGTGGTGGGAAGGCACGGCTTATTTTCACTGGGTACAAAGCGACAAAACCGCAGAGTCTATTGAAATTCTAAGCGATATGATGCGCTCCAACCTGCCATCCGAAGATTTTGACATGGAAAAAAAGGTGATCCTGGAAGAAATCGCCATGTATCGAGACCGCCCCGACGCGCTCATTATTGACGACCTCATCCAGGAAGCTTTTGGCACCCATCCGCTGGGCCAGAGTGTGCTGGGCACCGAAAAAACCGTGGGAGGCATCACACGCGATCAGATGAACGATTATTTTCAACGCCGTTACAATCCCCGCAACCTCACATTTGTCATTACGGGATCGTTTGACCGCGACAAAATCATTCGCGCCGTTGAAACCCACTGTGGCTCCTGGCAACCGGGCGAAACCGGGCGCACACAAAACAGCCCGCCATTTCACGCAGGCCACCGTGTGACCAAACGCGACCATGTGGCCCGAGAGCATATCGCACTGGCCTTGCCTGCCCCACCTGCCGCTCATGATCACGCCATCACGGCAGATCTATTGGCCACCTATCTTGGCGCATCGAGCAACAGCCGTTTCTTCTGGTCCATTATTCAGCAGGGATTGGCCGATGAAGCTTCTGCCGATTACATGGGATTCAGCGATGCGGGTCTGTTTTATGTTTATCTCTCCGTTGATCCCGAAAATGTTGAGCAGGTGCTGGACATTGTACACAAAGAAATGGCCGAATTGAAAAATGGTGTGGATGCCGAAGCCCTCGAACGCGCCAAAACAAAACAGGCCACCGGCATGGTGTGCAGCAGTGAACACGGCCTGTCGCGTTTTTCGCAAATTGTGAGCAACCTGAGCACAACCACGCCGCTCAAGCCCATCGAAGAAGAACTTGCAGAAATCGATTCGGTTACCCCGTCGCGCATCGCAGATTATCTGCAACACTATCCACTTGATGGTACACCGGCACTGGTGGTACTGGGGCCGCTGGAAAAATTGAATTAAAAAAATGCGCGGCGATAAATCACCGCACTACCGCACCAATCGCGGTGGGCTAAAGCCCTCCGCTCCAAAACAAGCCCCTGCGGGGCTAAAAACTCAGCCCGGTTTACCGGGCTTTTTATTTGAGCGAGGTCATTCATGGCCTCGCTATCCGGGCTTCTTATTTGTCATTCATGACCTCATCGTTCCCGCCGCACCAGGCGAAGACC
>CAXNEV010000148.1:0-8266 GCA_964200925.1 Candidatus Latescibacterota bacterium
TGACACCTTTTCTATCGGAAGGAGTCCCATTTTAGTTTAGCCTTTTCAACACCTTATGTTCTCCATTTTATCCTTTTTAGGGTAATGGCCTTTGAACAGTGTCGAAAAAAATATTCAATTTGTGCTCATTTGAGAGAACAGGGTGTTTATAGATTTTGATCTATCGAAAATATGAAAACGAAATAATTGTTTATTTTTAAATAAATTGAATTCCACATAAAATTTGGGTATGCCATTTGCGATGCGTCCTGTCAAATCCATGAACAAATTTACCGGGAGAAGAGGTATGAACGGGATCTCAAGGCGAGGGGGTATCGCGGGCGTGGCCGAAGTGGATATGCCCCGTGAAAAGTTGGAAAGGTTAGGGGCTGAAGGGTTGCGGGATGAAGAATTGCTGGCGGTGTTGTTGCGCACGGGATACGAGGGTCGAAATGTGCTGGAGATTTCCCGAGGGATTTTGCGAAAATATCCACCCGCAGCTTTAGTTGGTTTGGCTTTGGTCGAACTGACGTGCATCAAAGGGGTTGGCCAGGCAAAAGCGGCGGGGTTGATCGCCGGGTTTGAATTGGCCAGGCGCGGCCTCAATCAGGGCATGGGCATAGCCCCAACGATTACCAGACCGGCCGATGCGGTGGGGTTGTTGGCCGATATCAAAGACCATCGCACAGAACATTTTGTGGCATTATTTTTGAATGCGCGCAATCAGGTGATTTGTCGAGAGGATGTGTCGGTGGGCAGTTTGAATGCATCGCTGGTGCATCCGCGCGAAGTATTTGCGCCTGCGGTGGGGTCTTCGGCTGCCAGTGTGATATTGGCACATAACCATCCCAGTGGGGATGTCACCCCCAGTCGGGAAGATATTGAATTGACCCGTCGCATGGTTCAGGCTGGTGATATTATGGGCATCGAGATACTGGACCACCTCATTGTGGCTTCGGAGCGTTTTTTGAGCATGAAAGAAGCCAACCTGTTTTGACAATTTGCAATTGTGAAAGGATTTATTTGGATGGCAATGGAACCAGATTAAGCACGCGGTTAACTGTAGCCGACAGGGTTGCAATGTGTATGGGTTTGGCCAAAAACCCATCGACACCGGCTTCATAAAATAAATCGGCCATGCGATAATCATTAACACCGGTGATAATGACGATCCGGCTACTGGGTGATAGGGCCTGAATTTTGGGCAAACATTCCAGCCCATGGGTATCGGGCAAAAGCACATCCAAAAGCACGATATTTGGACTGGGTGACAGCATGGTAGATAGATTGTGTGTATTGTGCGCGATGGTTACGGTATGGCCTTCTTCTTCAAGGGCATACTTTAAAACCAAACACACATCGGGATCATCGTCGATAACCAGAATATTGGCCATGAGGGTCTCCAGAGGGTTCTTTGTTAAATATCAAGAGGCGGGCGTTTGATGGATATGGCAAAGGATGTGCCAGCATAACCATTTTTTAAAAGCGATATAACTAAATATATATTATGTTTTTATCTTGTTTTGTGACACAGATCACATGCCGTTTTTTTGAAGAACATGTGACAAAATATCACAGCCCCTGTTTCATTTTGTGATAGGAATGGATCATACATGGAGCGTGATGTTAGGGATCGTCTAAAAATTGGTTTTCGGTTACGAACATCAAGCGAATAGACGAATGGGCGATTCGCAGATTCGCAGATTTGTCACAACCGTAAAGTTGTTTCTGGATGAACCCTTAACAACGGATTTTGGTTTGTCGTTCAGTTAGGGCAACAGGGTGAGCAGTTGAGACAGGGTGTCGATTTCAAAATGGGGGTGTTCATCGGGCGTTTGGGGCAGGCGGTTTTTTTGCCGACCGTGGCGCAGGCGCACGGTGGTCATGCCCAGGCGGTTGGATGCGGCAATTTCGGCGTCGAGTTTATCACCCACCGAAAAAATGGCCTGTGGGGGCAGGGCCATTTGCCGGGCGGCCTGTTGAAGGCATGGGGTTTTGTCTGCTGATTTCTGATCATTGTGCAAAATGAGCGTTTTTTGCCTTTCTTCAAAATAACCGTTCAGGCCGAGTTGAGCAATTTTCTGGCGTTGCCGATCCGGGCGGCCCGATGTGACCACAACAAGGGCATAGTGGCGATCTGTGAGGGCACAAAGGGTTGGCAAAACATCTGGAAAAGGAAAAATGGGTTCCACTGTCGGGGCATTGTAGGCCAACAGAGCCTGTTCAACCAGATGAGAGGATATGGCATATTGACGGCCCAGTTCTCTGATTGCACCGCTTGAGCCGAGTGTTTGGGAAAGGGCGGCCTGAGTTTCGACGAACATGCCTGCATCAAAACCCGCCTGTGCCAAAATGTTGGCAGCGCGTTGTCGGGCGGGACCTGTGAGTTGGCCCGAGCAGTCAAACAGGGTATCGTCGAGATCAAAAATGACGCCTTTAACCGGCGTGAGAGTCACTGTCGAGTCCCCAGTAATCGGGTATGGGCAAACCGCAGAAAATGCGGCAAATGGCGTCGGCGACTTTGGAAGGGTCGTGGCTGATAAAATCTCCAAGGCCTCGTTCCATCACATCGGGCTGGAATTCTTCGACAAAATCTGCACGCGTCCAGGGCAGCAGCGCATCGAGAATTTCACCATCACAGCGCACCAGTTCTTTTTGATCTTTTTGAAATTGTTTGAGCAAGGGCTGCCACGGGCGGCTTTTGGGGGTTTGAAACACGCGTGTATCTTGCACAAGCATGTGATCGATGATGCCATAGCGCCGATCTTCGGGAAAATGATTCATAATGGATCGGATGTGATCGGAGGCTTTGAACTGATCGGCTTGTCCTGGCTGTGTTATGATGTTGCAGACATAAATGGTTTTGCCGGCATTTCGATCCATCAGGGCTTTTTGAATATCGGGCACCAGCAAGTTGGTGATCACACTTGTAAATAAACTGCCCGGGCCAATCACGATCACATCGGCTTCGGAAATGGCCTGAATGGCCGCTATTGGCGCGGTAACTTTGTTTTGTGGCAAATGAAGTTTGCGTTTGGTTCGTGTGTGCACTTCGACCTGACCGGTTTTTTTGTCGATGATCCGAAGCAGAGCACCATTTTTGCGATTGAGTTCACACAATAAATCGGCATTTGAAACCAGATAGGCTTTTTTTATTGAGGGTTTGCCGGGTTTGCGCACCATCCATTCGGTATATCGGTGTTCGCCATTTTCCAATTCGGCACAGATATCGACATTGTCATTGCTGGCCGGATAAATGGCACCCTGTACGTGCAGCATCTCACAGGCCGTTTGAATGGCCGCATTAAAGTCGCCCATTTGTTGCGTGAGGGCCGCAACCAGAAAATTGCCGATATGGTCGTTTTTAAAAATGCCCGATGCCTGTTCGCTGTTGGGAAAACGGTGCTGAAATACGCGAAAAAGGCCATGGGAAACGCGTTCCGGGTCGGCCATGGCTGAAAGGGCATTGCGAATGTCACCTGGGGGTTGAACCCCCAAATTCCATCGGATGCGACCCGAAGAAGCACCCGTATCGGTAACGGCCACCACAGCAGATGGCGCGGCGGCATAGGGTTTAATGCCGCGCAAAACAGTGGGCAACCCCGTTCCCCCGCCAATGACCGCAACTTTGAATCGGTCGGGCGTTTTGCCTTTGCGGGCCAGGTGGATCAGTGTTGAAAGTTGCGACAGATATTTGATTTCGTATTTAGGGCGATCCCCTTCGGCGGGATTCACATCGGCATAACGGCCCCGGCGCAACCATACGGTGGTGAGCCCCTGGCGATTGCCTGCGCGAATTTCGTCATGGGTGCGGTCGCCCACGACCACAATTTCTTCGGGGGTTAATTTTTCGGTCTCACGCAATTCGGAAAACCAGTAGTCGTGTGCAGGTGGGCCTTCGTTGATGATGCGGTCAAAATAAGGGGCAATGCCCAGTCGGTCGATTTTGTTTTGCTGGCGGCGCGATCTGCCCAGGGTAATCAAAAAGAGCCGACATCCTATGTTGCGCAATTCGCGCAAGGTTTGCAGGGCATCTGGATAGGGTGTGATGGCTTCTACATCTTCGGCATTATAGGCGTGTTCCAAGGCCTGAACAAAAGCGTCAATGGGATGGCTGTCTGTATCGATTTGGCGTTTTTTGAAAAATTGGCCAAACGCATCGGGTTTGTCTTTATAAAGGGATTTTGCAATATCGTAAAAGGCAAAATAGTACGGGGACGAAGAATAATAGGGCCCGTGTTTGTGTTCAAGGCTGTGAATGCGTTTTAGCGCATAAGCCTGAGAAGCAAAAAACCCATGGGAGTACAAAAAAGTTGCCACGCGATTGCGCGCAGCAAAAACGAGCGGGTTGAGATCGAAGAGGGTTCCATCCAGATCAAAAAAAATGGCGCGTGTTTTTTGCATGAAAAACCGTTTCTGTCTTGGCGGGTGAACGAGGCGGTGAATTTGGGTAGGAAGATAAGAAAATGCGCGCACAAAGTCTAATGTCGAGGCAGGTTTTTATGCGATGGCACGGGCAACGGCGCCGCGAAGCTGAACCACGCCTGTGGGTTTGGAGAGCGTATAGCGGATGCCGAGTTCTTGCAGGTGTTGGGGAACGGTTTCGGTGAGATACCCAGAAATAACCATGATGGGGGTGGAAAGTTTCTGGCGTTTGAATAACCTGGCAATTTCGAGCCCATCAATGCCGGGCATGCGCAAATCGAGGATGATGAGGTCGTGGTTGCCCTGAAGGGCTGTGCCAACCGCCGAAGCCAGATGCCGCGGGGTTTCTACCACATACCCATCATCAGACAGCATGTCTTTGAGGATGTCGCAGAAACCCGACTCATCATCTATGACAAGAATGCGTTTGGACATAAAAAGCCTTGGATCAGGGGGGGCAAAATCGGGCCATGGTGCTGGGTTCTGACTGCCCGATTTTTTAATCCCAAACGGCAGCAGGGATGATCGCCGGTGTTTAAAAGTTGGCGGATAACAACCCGAATTTTTAAATAAACATGCACAGTTTGCCCTTTTTGAGGTGTGATCTATATCACATGGCGGGAAAAAGATGGGATTTGTTGCTACAGGATATCGTGCCCTTTTAGATTTTTTATATCCGCCGCACTGTTTGTTGTGTCAGACTTTTCTGGATGGACAGGCCCATTGTATTTGTCAACACTGTTGCCATCGGGTGTTTTCATCAGGTGCCTGGCCGTGTGTTGAACAACTCGGAGGAGAAATACAGTTATTTGTTTTATCAGATTTTAATGACGATATAAGACAGTTGATTCACTTGTTGAAATACCGTGGAAAGACAAAGGTTGGATTCTGGTTGGGAGAAATGCTTGGGAATCAGTTGAACAAATATTTTGCACCAGATCCAGAATGGATCATTGTGCCCATTCCCCTTCATGCGGCACGAAAACGCGAACGCGGATACAATCAAAGTGCTTTAATCGCAAAGGCGATGGGAAAGATTTTGCACCTAAATGTGCATGAACACCTGGTCAAACGCTTGCGCAATACCCCCACTCAAACCCAATTGCACCTAATAGAACGACAGGAAAATGTTTGGAAAGCCTTTCAGGTGGTTCAACCAGAACTTGTCACCGGTAAAAAGGTTTTGCTATTGGACGATGTGGTGCCCACCGGGGCCACGGTGATGTCTTGTGTGCAAATGTTGATGCAAACAGGTGCAACAGAGGTTATGGGGGTGGCTATTGGACGGCCGCAACTGGGGCAAGATGCGGTATAAGGTGAGACTCAAATGTCTCGCTACGTTCTGACAAGCAAGTGCTTACAAATGTGAAATATAAATTTATCTATTTGTTTTTAAATATTTTGATAAAATTTAAGGATTGTATTTTTCAATGGTATATATCTTGCATAATTCCTCTTTTTGGATAACAATTTCTTGACACAAATTTTGTAATCTTTTAAGTTTTGACTCTTTGATGGGTGATGTACCTTTGCAACACCCTTGGATGGCGCTTGATTATTGTGCTATGATCAAGGATGCATTTTTTTCATTTATTCGGAGAGGGCTTCCATGGCAAAAAAACGAGTCGGTATTCTGACCGGTGGAGGAGATTGCCCTGGTTTAAATGCCGTGATTCGTGCAATTGTGCGCAAAGGCATCGTAAACTACAACTATGAAATTGTTGGGGTGTTAGAAGGCTGGCGAGGTATGATGGAGTTATTGTTCCGCCCGCTTGACCTGGACACGGTGTCGGGCATTTTGCATCGGGGGGGCACAGTTATTGGCACTTCCCGCACCAATCCCTATAAAAATGACAATGGGGGAGAGGTTGTTGAGGCCAATATGAAAAAGATGGGGTTGGATGCCTTGATTGCCATTGGTGGAGACGACACACTGGGTGTGGCGCACAAATTGACACTGCGCGGTTTGAATGTAATTGGGGTACCCAAAACCATTGACAATGATTTAGAAGGCACGGATCAAACCTTTGGATTTGACACGGCTATTAATATTGTTATGGAGGCCATTGATCGGTTGCATACCACGGCTGAATCTCACAATCGGGTGATGGTGGTAGAAGTGATGGGTCGGCATGCCGGGTGGATTGCTGTAGAGGCCGGTATTGCAGGAGGTGCCGATGTGGTTTTGATTCCAGAAGAGCCTTTTGATTTGAATGCGGTGTGTGAATCCATCAAACAGCGGCACATTCGCGGCAAAACATTCAGTATTGTGGTGGTGGCCGAAGGCGCAAAATTGGCAGATGAAACTTTGGTGTTGCAGTCAAAGTCAACCGATGCCTTTGGCCATGTCAGGTTGGGTGGCATTGGAAATTTGTTGAGCGATGAAATTGAAAAACGCACCGGATTTGAGAGTCGGGCAACCGTTTTGGGACATATTCAGCGGGGAGGCAGCCCAACGGCGTTTGACCGTGTGTTGGGCACGCGGTTTGGCATTGCTGCCATTGATCTGGTGCACAAAGGCGATTTTGGAAAAATGGTTGCTTTGCGCGGGCAGAACATCATTGCCATTGATTTAAAAGATGCGGTTTCAAAATTGCGCACCGTGGATATGGACTTGTATAATATAGCAAAAGTGTTTTTTGGGTAGATCTCTCGGGTTTTGGGTTTGACCGTTCTGTTTTGTTAAAAGCGGTCGATCATAGTTGTTGAAACCCGACCGGGATACTGGGTTTGATGAAGTGGTCACAATTGGAGGTCACAATGGCGTTAACTGTTGGTATTAATGGATTTGGACGCATTGGTCGATTGGTGTTTCGCGCGGCCATGAACCAGGGTTTGAATGTTGTTGCCGTTAATGATTTAACAGATGCAAAAACTCTGGCCAACTTGTTGAAATACGATTCCACGCATGGCAAATATTCAGGCAAAGTGCTGGCCAAAGAAGGTGCTATTTCGGTAGATGGCACAGATGTAAAAGTTTTGTCGGATCGCGATCCGGGAAAATTGCCCTGGGGAGATTTGGGGGTAGATGTGGTGGTGGAATCAACGGGGTTTTTCACAGATATGGAAAGCGCAGGCAGACACCTTAAAGGCGGTGCCAAAAAAGTATTGATTTCAGCTCCGGCAAAAGGCGATGTCAAAACTGTGGTGATGGGCATCAATGACCATATTCTCACCGCGCAAGACAATGTGATTTCCAATGCTTCATGCACAACCAATTGTTTGGCTCCGATGGTCAGTGTGTTAAACGACACATTTGGCGTGGAAAAAGGGTTGATGACAACCGTTCATGCCTACACGGGCGACCAGTGTTTGCTGGATGCTCCGCACAAAGATCTGCGCCGAGGGCGTGCTGCGGCGATTTCCATTGTGCCCACAACAACGGGTGCGGCAAGTGCCGTGGGCAAAGTCATTCCCGCCCTCAACGGCAAACTCGACGGCATGGCACTGCGCGTGCCCACTCCCGATGGATCATTTACTGATTTTGTGGCTGTTTTGAAAAAAGCGACCACTGAAAAAGAAGTAAATGCCGCTTTTGCAAAAGCCGCTGAAGGCCGGTTTAAAGGCATTTTGGAATACAGCGAAGACCCTCTGGTATCGATTGATATCATTGACAATCCGCATTCGTGTATTTTTGATGCCCCATTGACCTCCGTGATGGATGGCAACCTGGTCAAGGTGTGTGGTTGGTATGACAACGAATGGGGTTATTCCAATCGCTGTATTGATTTGATCAAAAAACTATCAGCTCTGTAAAACATTCGGTACTCATGGCATTTGTCAAATATCCCGCTCCTGGCCTTTTTGTTGTGATTGGGCAGTGGGCGGGATTATTGTGTGATGATTTTGTTTCCCGGAGGGG
>CAXNEV010000149.1:0-8241 GCA_964200925.1 Candidatus Latescibacterota bacterium
TTGAAAAACCACAACCCGGACAACAACACGCTGTTGAACCGATTTGTGTATTGGCTGGATGGATTGATCTCTTCACTGGCATACTGCTTCAACGTGTTCGCCTTCGGACTCCACGAAAACTCTGATACCTCTAAAGCCCCATTGTCCATCTCGGCATGGTGGTATTCCGCTTCTAATGTCAGCCGACTGCTGCTCACATAACTGGCATTTAACCCCCACTTATCCACACCACCATTAAACCGCTTTCCAAACGAATAGAGGGGATTGGTATAACTGACAAACCCGCCAAATCCCCACTTTCCCGAAACCTGTGCCGGTGTTGATTCCACCATCATCACACAGAAGGCCAGGCTGATAAGACACAAACAAATTGATTTCAAGTTCATCCTCCTTCACTCCCGTCCCCGTTTTAAAAACCATTGGGAAAAACATCACAGTTGTCGTACATTTTTTTTCATAGGCGCTCCTTGTGTTTAAAAGGGCCAAGATGCCGCATCGTCTCTTTATTTGTCCATGTTTCTGTGCAACACAGATGCGGCATCTGTACTATAGAAACCCTCTAACAATAAATTGAGCCGATCTGGATTTTGTGGTCAAGGGGTCACATTCATTTTTTGACAATCGACAAACCGGCATTTTAGATATTGTTAATTTTGTATTTAGAATTTTTTTGTTGAAAAATTCAACATTGATTTTGTCTATTTTAATTCAGAATTTTAGAATTTATAAGGTTGGATTTAATCACTTGTTAGCTGTGCAGTTACGAGACTTTTCACAAAAACAATTCAAATGGATTACATTTTTTTATACAGTTTATACACAATTCTTACAGATTTTTTGGACAAAAGTATCGATCTTTGGATCAGGTCATGAAGGTCTGCTGGAACGAGGGAGTGGTTGGAACGTTGGAGACTTGTGAAGCTGAATGTTTGAACGCATTTTTCAAGGAGTTTTTATGGGTCGGGTTTTTGGAATGATCTGGGTGGTTCTGGTGGCATTTTCATGCGGTTCTATTCCCACAGATTCCAAAGATGGCAATTTGGACAGCAATGGGGTGTATGTCAGCGATCTGTGGAGATTTCAGATCACAATTCCCGATAGCACCTGGGGGTTTCAGTCGCAAACCTATCAGCAACGTCTGGCTGCCAATGGGGTGCCACAAATGGAACTGTGGATGATTTCTCCTGTTCTTTCTGGAACAGCGACTTTTCGACCTGTGTTGTATTTAAAACCCGATGCCCTAAAATCTGGCAATACGCTGTCGCTGGTTATTGCCGATGTGGAAACAGAATTGCAAGGGGCATTTAACGGGTATGTGGCACAGGGCAAAACGACGGTTCGCGTGGATTCTGAAAATGCAACCGAATGGCTGTTTCAGGCCACCTCAGCAGTCGGGAATTTTATGCCGGGCACACGGTTCTGGGTGACCGTGGTGTTGCACAACCAGGCTGTTTATCTGCTTTTGGGCAATGGCACATCCGATCGGTTTCCAGTGGATTTGTATCGAAAAGTTGCATCGAGTTTAAAGTTTCAATAGGTCTGTTGCATAACAGCACAAAGGGCCGTTGGTATTTTTTCCAGCGACCCTTTTTTTGATCTGTGATTTCCTGTTTGACGGGCAGGTCCATGACAAAATATTGCCCGTTGGTTGCCGAATAAATATATTAGTCCCATTCCACAACAAATTTAACAGACAAACGGGTCGATATTCAAACGATGTATTATGGCAGAAACCGACGACAAAATAAACCAGACAGAAGCGCCCAATAAGAAGATTCTGGTCATTGAAGATGACCCTTCTATTATGACGTCCATTTCATTTTTGCTCAGGCAAAACCGATTTCGGGTTTTAACGGCAAATAACTGGACACAGGCGCTGGATATGCTTCACGAAGACAACCCCGATCTCATTTTGCTGGATCTGGTGATGCCAGAAATTGACGGGGTGAAGTTGTTGCAATTTATTCGCGAGCAGGGCAATATTGTGCCTGTTATTATTGTGTCGGCCAGCATTGACAAAGCTGTGCGCGAAATTCTCAATGAATTGACAATTTCGGCTTTTGTGGCCAAACCTTTCCGCATCAATGTGCTGATGCGCGAAATCTGGCGCGCCTTACAACCGCCGCTTTTTTTGGGTGAGGTCAAATACGAGGCGGGCAATCCGGTTATTTTAGATGAGTACGGCAAAGAGATTGTCGATCCCACGCGCCGTCGCCGTCGCCGTCGCACCAAAACAGAAAATCCGCTTGGTCGAACCCTGCGACGGTGGCAGCGCAAGTATCCTTTTGCCCATCCTTTTGTGATCTTTTTGATCGGGTCGCTGTGTTTGTTTTTGGCCTGGTTGCTGAGTCCATAAAAGATGTTGGGACATTTTTTAGCCAAATAAAAAGGCGATTTCTCTATAAGAAATCGCCTTTTTATTTGGCGGTGATGCGAGGGGACAGCTTTTGGGATTGCAAATGACGGGCGCATTCGGCGCAAAATCCCGGCCCTTTCAAATCGATGTCATCGGCCAGGCGAGAGGCGTGCATCACACAGCGGTAATCGGAACAGTGAAGGAGCCCAAAGGTGTGACCCAGTTCGTGAATCGCTTCGACGATGGCCCGGTGAAGGGTTTGGTTCGGGTTGTTGGGCAGGCCGTAGAATTGCGGAGATAAGCGGCGCAGTGAAAGCAGGGCACAGGGGTTGTTCAGGCGGGCTTCACCAAAAACAAATGTGAGAATGGGAATAAAAAGATCTACTTCGGTGAGGCCCAATACCCGTTCGTGAGGCGATTGGTGAAATGCTTCCAGATTTTCCAGCAGGCGAGTGGCATGGTATTGACCGCGGTCGAGATCAAATGCCCGGTCGGGGTCGAGAATGTCGGGGTGAATGATGGGTGTGACCCCCAGGTAAAATTCGACACCTTCGGCAATAATCTGAACAGTTTTGATGGGAACGGCCCCCAGGCGCAACAGATGCAGGCAGACCATAACTCATGGCGACCGTTTCAGGCCGTATTTGCGGATTTTGTTGTAAAGGGTCACGCGGTCAATGCTCAGGGCTTTGGCCGTTCGGGTCACATTGCCGTCCATCAAATCCAGAACCGACTGGATGTGGTGTTTTTCCTGTTCAGCCAGTGACAGGTCGTCGTTGCTGGGGATGTTTTTGGATTGCAAAAGCGGCAGATCTGACAGTTGAACTTCCTCGCCGGTTTGCACCACCACGGCCCGTTCAATGGCATTTTCAAGTTCGCGCACGTTGCCGGGCCAGAGGCAGGTTTTTAAATAGGCCATGGCCTCTTGAGAAATGTGGTTGGCCTGGCGGTTCATTTCGCGGGCATATTTTTCAACAAAATGCTGAGCCATCAACAGAATGTCTTCGGGGTGTTCTCGCAAAGGGGGAATGTCGATGGTAAATACATTGAGCCGATAATAAAGATCCTGGCGAAAGAGCCCCTGATCAACGGCGTGTGACAAGTTGCGGTTGGTGGCGGCAATGACTCGAAAGTCGGTCTGAACGGGTTGGGTGCCACCCAGGCGGGTAAAGGTTTTTTCCTGGAGTACGCGCAGCAAGTCGATCTGGGTTTTGGGGCTGATATCGGCAATTTCATCAAAAAAAATGGTGCCGCCATCGGCCAGTTCAAATTTGCCTTTGCGACGGTATGAAGCACCCGTAAAAGCCCCTTTTTCATGGCCAAACAGTTCGCTTTCGACCAACCCTTCGGGCAACCCCGCGCAATGTGCGGTGACCATTGGCATGTGATGCCGGGGGCTGCCCCGGTGAATGGCCCGTGCCACGAGTTCTTTGCCCGTGCCACTTTCACCCGTGATGAGCACGGTTGCATTGGTTTGGGCAACGGTGCGAATGAGATCTTTGACATGGCGAATGCCCGGGCTTTCACCGACAATTTCCGGCATGTCTTCGGTGGATAAATTTTCCAGGCGTTGTTTGAGCTGGCGATTTTCGCGCAACAATTTCTGGTGTTCCGACGCTTTTTCAATCAGGTGTTCCAGTTCTTCGGGATCAATGGGTTTTTGCACATAGTCATACGCACCGGCTTTGAGGGCTTGCACCGCGGTATCTACCGAGGCATAAGCCGTCATGATAATGACAACGGCCTGGGGTTGAATTTCTGTGATGTGCGATTGCAATTCAAGGCCGTCCATGCCGGGCATTTTGATGTCGAGCAACACAATGTCCCAGAGGGCATCATCCAGTTTTTTCAGGGCTTCGCGCGCATCACAAGCTGTTTCAACCACATACCCATCTTCGGCAAACCAATCGTGCAGGGCATTGCGGATGACCTGTTCGTCGTCCACCACGAGGATGCGCGATTTGTCATTCATGCCGATGCTCCTTCAAAAACGGGAAAGTTTGCGGTGTCATTTTCGGCAATTTTTGTCTGACGTGGCAAGGTGATTTTGAATGTGGTGCCCTGACCTTCTTCTGATTGTACGTTAATGCGACCTCCGTGCCGTTTGACAATGCCGTAAACCAGAGACAGCCCCAATCCAACGCCTTTCTGGTCTTGTTTGGTTGTGAAGAATGGCTCAAACACCCGGGGGATATGGGACATGGAAATGCCATATCCCGTGTCGGACAGCGTGAGAATAATGCCTTCTTCTTGTGACACGGTCTCTGGTTGTGTGGCGATGGTGAGGATGCCGCCATTGGGCATGGCCTCTATGGCATTAATCAACAAGGCCAGCAATGCTTGCTGGATTTGATCGGCATCACACGTGATTTCGGGCAGTGCGGTGTGCAGGTTGCGCTGCAATTGAATATTTTGCAGTTCGAGTTTGTGGCCAATCAAAAACAACGTGCGTTCGACGATGGTGTTGATATTGGTGGGGGCAACGCGCATATTGGACTGGCGCGAAAACTCGAGCAGATTGCTGACAATTTTGCCACACCGGGTAATTTCGTCGGCGATAACTTCAAGGTATTTGCGCATGTCGGGTATGCGCTCTGGCGGGGGCACATCGCGGTTGAGCAATTTGCGCAACAAACGCGTATAAGTGAGCACCCCGCTCAATGGGTTGTTGATTTCGTGGGCCACCGCAGCAGACAAGGTGCCCAAAGAGGCCATTTTTTCATTCTGGATAAGTTTGACCTGGGCCTGTTTGAGAATATTGGTTTTTTCTTCTACGCGCTGTTCTAATGTGCGTGCCCAGTCGGTCAGTTGTTGTCGGGCCAGTTCCAGTTCGCCCGCCATTTGGTTAAACCCGGTGGCCAGGCGACCCATTTCGGTGTCTGATTGCATATTTAACCGGTGATCCAGGTTGCCGCGTGAGAGTTGTTCGGTGCCGCGAATTAACGCCCGAACGGGAATGTGGACAAAGCGCCAGACAAATAACCCGCCTGTGAGTGCAATGCCCAGCATGAACAAATAGGTGAACAGCAAAAAATTGCGATTTTGCAAAATCAAAGAGTCGTCGATGTATTTAAGCGACAATTGTACGTCGAGCACACCCAGCACCGGTTCGCTTTCAACAGTGGCATGACAGGTTGCTCCGGTGCAGGTGGGTTCGTTGTAAACCGGTGTGATTAAACCCAACACGCGGTGCCCGTCGGGAGCTGTGATGATGCGGGTGCGCTCGCGGCATCCGTCGGTGTTTTCGGGTGGTTGTTTGCCGGTGTGGCAATTGACACAGGCTTCTGCATGGATGTCGAGAAAGATGCCCTTTTCGTCGGTTAAGGATGAATACAGGATGCGACCGTCTTTTTTGAACAGGCGAATGCGCTCAATGCCGGGCTGTGCGGCAACGTTCTGGATGATGTCGTAAACGTCGTCTTTCTGGTTTTTGAGCATGCTGGATCGCGTGCTGCGGCGAATGGTATCGCTCAAGCGCAATGCCCCGCGAATGGTTTCATCTTCCAGGTGCCGGGTATGGCTTTTGACTTCAACCCATGCCAAACCCCCCAGGCCCAGTAAGGCAATGGCGGCAATGAGCGCAAATAGTCGGGCACTCAGGGTTGAGAACATGGGGCTACTCCGCAGAAAAACCCCTGACAAAACGCACTGTCCAATGGCAATCCGAGATGTTTTCTAATGCGCAAGCGGGTTGCTGCATGGGCCATCCAGATATGAATCAATTCACCCGATAACAAATTGTTCAGCTGAATTTTTAAGGTGTCGGTTTGTATGATGATCAACCAGTTGGCAAATGGATCGCGGTTGAGGTTTTCGGGTGTTTGCCACAAGGTGCTGTTGATGGCGATAATGCGACCGCTCAGGGGCGAGGACAGGGTAAGCATTTGGCCGTGCCCTTGAAGCCGGATGGCATGAGCCCCTTGTGTGAGGGTTTGATCAGGTGCCAAAAGGTTGATCTGTTTGATCGGATGCGACAATTGGCAGGCAAAATCGTCTATGCCAATGCGCGCCCGATTTGGCCCTTCGCAAAATACCCAGGTGTGTCCGGGGTGAAAATAGAACCCCTCGCGCAGTCGATATCCTTCGACAAAAAATGCCGGGCTTAGTGCCTGCTGATATTCGGTATCTGAACGCAGCCAGATCGATGGTTTGGGTGTTGCCGGTTGGGTTTTGGTGAACCAATCGATTATAAAACACAGGGCAACCGTGATGATCACGAGGATGACAACCATGGATTGTATCCTTCTTTAACAATACCTCATGGTGAGAAATCAGAGTTATGCTTATTTCATTCTTCATGACATACGGTGCAGTTGTCTTCCCAGTTGAAAGCTTGCTGGCCGTTGTGACATTTGCCGCAGCGGTCGGCGGTGTGCATCGTTTCACCGCCGGGCTGTGTGGTGCGTTTGAGAATGGAAAACATGCCGGCATGGCATGTGGCACAGTCGGGCTGGCGGGTATCGATATGGGTGCTGTGGCGAAATGTGACTTTTCCTGGGCTGTCGGGGCCAGAGGGCAAAACATGGTCTTCCGGCAGGGTCAGGGGTTCGTCGATTATTGTGCCTGGTTGCGGTGCTGGTAATAGTGTTGCCGATGCGGATGCACTAAAATCAATCAGAGCCAATCCGCCCAGCATCACCACACCCAATCCAACCAGAGCGCTGCGCGTGATATAACGTACCCATTGGGGAGATGGGCGATCGGTTTTGGCAGATTCTTCTTCCGTTGTTTCAAGGAAAATGGGCAAATGTTTTACGGCCATCGCAAAGGCCACAAATCCCATCACAATCAACATGCCTGTGACGGCCAGTTCATATATAGACGGGAAATAGTTGGCCCCCAATCCGCGTTGCAACCCGGTTGTGGCCACGTTTAAGCGGTTGAGCACAAATCCCAGCACCACCAGCAGGGCGGCGCAAAAACGCCCCGATGCATCCTGCCTGACGGCGGGAAAGGCAAACAGGATGAGGGGGATAATGGCACCAAAGCCGATTTCGGCCACAAAAAGAAACCGTTCCGGGCCTGGTGTATAAAACAATGACCAGGCATTATGACTGGCCATATCTTGAAATTTGACCACCAGATACAGGGCCAAAACGGCCACAATGACCCGGCCGATGTCGGTGAGTAAGTCGTTTTCGAGGCGCCGGTGAAAAACGCGGGCACTCAGGCAGGATTCAATGATGACCATGCCCAGGCCACCTGCAATGGCGCTTAAAAAGAAAAACACAGGCAACATGGGCGAATACCACAACCCGTACAATTTGTCGGGCATGATGATATACAGCGTGCCCAGAGAGGATTGATGCAGGGTGGACAAAATCACGCCGACAATGACCACGGGAATGGTGATGGCGCGAACGATGCGCAGCAGCCTGTGCCATTTGAATTTTTCAAGGACAATGGGGCTGAATTCCAGGGCCAGCACGGTGGTGTAAAGCGTGACACACCAGGCTACTTCAAACATGACGGAATGGGGGTTCCACATAATCATCGGATGCCAGATGCGATAGGGGCGTCCCAGGTCAAAAAGCAGGCCCACAATGACCAGCAGATATCCCAAAAAGGCCGTGAGAATGGTGGGGCGCACAATGGGTTTGAACCGTTTTAACCCAAATAAATGCACCACGGCTGTAATGGTGAAACCACCCGCGGCCAGGCCCACGCCAACCAGCACATCAAAACCGATCCAGATGCCCCACGGAAAAACATCGGACAGGTTGGTTGAGGCCCCCAAACCTTGCGTAAATCGAACCAGAGTGGCCCACAACCCACCCAGCATGATCACGATGGCAACGCCTTGCCAGAATGTGGGGCGAAAGCGCGCGTTCATGGCCTGGTCTCCTGTTCTGTTGATTCGATTTGTTGCACCAGATTGCGGCGGT
>CAXNEV010000150.1:0-8221 GCA_964200925.1 Candidatus Latescibacterota bacterium
TGTAAAACAGGCAGACGCCGACACGTCTGCCTGTTTTGATTTTGGTTCTCTTGTTCATGGTCGAACAGTGAGATGTCCTTTTTCGTAGGCCGTGGCAAATTGCAAGAAGTCTGAAAATCCAACCTGTCCGTCGCTGTTGAGATCAAATGGGGCATTCACACTGCCAAAGGCGCTGGTAAAAAGCAAAAAGTCGAAAAAATCGAGACGGCCATCGGCATTAAAATCGACGGATTTTTCCAGGGGCTGGAACAGGTTGGGCAAGTCAAATTTCACGGTGAGTTCGCGAATGCGATGGTTGGATCGGTCGGCGATTAAAACAGTGCCCGTGGGGCTCATGGCCAGGCCTCTGGGGCTGTTGAGGCTCACGGCACGGGCCCCGCCGTTTTCCAGATCAAATTGCCCAAAACCCGTACCGGCAACGGTTTGAATGAGACCCGTGGTTAAATCGAGCAAACGAATGCGATGGTTTTGGCTATCCGCTATAAAGAGATGGTTTTTGCCGTCAATGGTCAGACCCGATGGGGTGTTGAGTGTGGCCAGAGTGGCCGGGCCTCCGTCGCCCGAATAATTTGCCGTGCCCGTGCCTGCGATGGTGGTGATGATGCCCTTGTTGTCCACTTTGCGAATGCGATGGTTTTGTGTATCGGCAATATACAGGTTTCCGAGGCTGTCCACCACCACATCTGCTGGCCGATTGAGACGGGCGTTAAGCGCAACTGCACCATCGCCGGAAAATGCCCCCTGATCGGGACTGCCGCTGCCTGCGATGGTGGTGATAATGCCCTTGTTATCGACTTTGCGAATGCGCTGGTTAAATTCATCGGCAATATAGAGGTTCCCCAAACGGTCAACGGCAATGCCACTGGGGCGGTTCAAATTGGCACCGGTTGCCAACCCATTGTCACCGCCAAACTGGGCAATGCCTTTTCCGGCAAAGGTTCGCAGGGTATCATTCAACACCTGTCGTATGAGATGGTTGCCCAATTCGCTCAGCAACAAAGAGCCATTGTAAAAGGCAAGGCCGCGCGGATTGGTGATGTTTCCTTCGCGGGCTGGTTTGCCGTCGTCTCGATTGCCAGCGGCGGCAGTCCCTGTGCCCACACGCGTTTCAATGATTTTCGTGGCAACATTGACAAAACGCACGACGTTGTTATTGGTATCACCAATGTAAATATTGCCAGCTGCGTCGGTTAATACGGCCTGGGGCAATTGCAATTGGGCTGCAATGGCCGGGCCTCTGTCGCCGGAATATCCACCGATAAATCCCGAACCGGCAATGGTGCGCATAGAAAGGGCGTCGTCACCAAAGGGTTTTTCCAGAGTGATGGTTATTTGGCCGGGTGCCAGACCTGCCGATTCACCAAGGAGCACCACTTGCCCCGGTGTTTGACCCGTGCGGTAACGGCTTTTTGCCACACCGTCGCGCACCACTACGGAATCGGCACCCAGCAAAAGGCCATCGCCGCTTTGAATTCGGAAAACAATGATGCGATCACTGACGAGCGCCAGGCGGCCATTGGCATTGACCACTTCGGCAGTTAGGCCGGTTTCTGCAACGCCATTGGCAAGCAAATTGACGGCATCGGCTTCTATGCGAATGCGCACCGGGGGCAAAGGCCGTTCTTCGGTGATGGTGAGAATGCGGTTGACCGACAGATTGTCAAAGATGCTTTGCAATTGTTGCACAATGCCACTGGGCCAGCGCAATGTGAGCACGTCGATGTATTCGGACAGGCCAACTCCAAAAACCGTGGATGAAGCATCTTGAGACAAAAAAGAAGCCCCACCAGATACTTCGCGCACGGCGCGTTCTCCATTGTTGTATTGAATTTCCAAACGCAGGCCAATGGTATTCACGCCGCTTTCGGTGCCTTTGGGATGTATGGCAATCCAGTTGCCATTGGCTTCCCGGTTGCGATAAAGGCGGGAGGCGCTGTTTTGCACGGCCACAAAAATATCGAGTCCACCGTCGCCATCGACATCCGCTATGGCAACGCCCCGGCTGTCGGCCTTGAGAGCAACGCCCATAGTATCGGCCTGTTCAACAAACGTGCGCAGACCCGATTGGTTCACACTGCGATAAAATAAATTGGGCTGAGCGCTGTTGGTGACATACAGGTCGAGAAATCCGTCGTTGTCAAAATCACCCCAAACAGCTCCACGCCCCCGACCGGGATCGGAGACAACAGACAAAAAGGAGGGGTTGGAGAATTGCCCGTTGGTGTTGACATAGAGCCGATTTTGCGCATTAAAATAAGGAATGTACAGATCGAGGTCGCCATCGTTGTCATAATCGCCCCAGGCCGCACCAAAACTGGGGCCAGTGTCTGCCGGATTAAAGGCTGAAGTGACATCGGCAAAACGATTGCCGTCATTGCGAAACAGCCGATTGGGGCCGCTGTTGGCCAAAAACAGATCGGGATCACCATCGCTGTCATAATCGCCCCAAGCGGGTTGAATGCCGCTTGACTGATCGGCCACACCCAGGCTGTCGGCCATTTCAACAAAGCGATTGCCATCGTTGCGATAAAAGCGATTGGGGCCAAAATTGGCAACATACAGATCGAGGTCGCCATCGCGGTCAAAATCGGCCCAGGCCGCGCCATACCCATCACCTGCGTCATTGACACCCAGTGCGGGAGCAATATCGGTAAAGGTATTGCCATCGTTTCGGAATAATCGGTTGGGCTGTCCAAAGTTGGTGACGTATAAATCGAGATCGCCATCTTTGTCCACATCGCCCCAGATGCCCGCACTGCTGTCGTTGGGATCATTTACACCCATGGCGGGGGCAACATCGACAAACACACCTTTGTCATTGCGAAACAATCGATTGGGCTCCAGGCTTTTTGTGAGCGAAAGATCGAGATCACCATCTCCATCAAAATCGGCCCAGGCCGCGCCAAAACTGGCCCCGGCATCATTTAATCCAACGCCGGGTGCAATATCGACAAACCCGCCCGGTTTGGCCTGTTGCCCGGTGCCCTGTAAAGGAAGAGTAACAAGGAGATCATTGGGGTCATTGGTGGAAAATGTTAACCGGGCTTGTTGTTGCCCGCTCCGGGTGGGGCGAAAGGTGATGTTGAGCAATTGGTTTCCGCCCTGGGTGATGCGCAACGTATCCCGTGAGCCCAAATGGGTGGTAAACTGCGAATCCGACAAAACGGCATTAAATACGAGCAACGTGCCTGCGCCGAGGTTGGCAATGCGCACACTTTGTGTTTGGGATTGGCCAAAAAAGACGCGATCAAACGTCACCAAGTTGTCTAAAAGACCAAGGCGAGGGGCCTGGCCTTCGCCTTTGACATGAAAGGTAGCCGAAGGGGTTTTGGGGTCGCTGGTGGTAAGTGTGATGGTGCCGTTGACCACGCCCTGTCCGGGGGGGCTGAAGACCACTTCAATTTGTGCGGTTTGTGAAATTCCAATGGTGAGGGGCAACGGGGTGTTGATGCGAAAAGCCGGGTTGCTGGAAAGGGCTGTTTGCACGTTAACGGGCTGGTTGCCCTGGTTTTCAACGGTGATGGTGCGCACCTGTGGATCGCCAATGCTGACGCGATCAAAATCGATGCTGGTCGTCACGGCATGAAAAATGGGGGTGCGAAATGTCGGGGTGATGAATTTTCGAATTTTGCCACTGCCTGTTTCGGCAAAAATGAGGTCGCCATTGGCGTCGATGAGCAGGTGTGACGGGTTGTTTAAGGCCGACAACAGAGCCAGTGCCCCGTCATTTGACGAGGTGCCTCCACCGGCAATGGTGACAATGGTGCCCGTTGTGGGATCAACGGCGCGAATGCGCCCGTTGCCGGTGTCGCCAATATAAATGGTGCCATTGGGGCCAATGGCCACACCTGATGGGGTGTAAAACAATGCCTGTGTGGCAGCCCCCCCATCTCCTTTAAACAAATCTCCGGAAATCAGTTCGAGTGCGGTGGGGGTGCGGCCAGCCACGGTGGTGATGACGCCCGATCCCGTTGCGATTTTGCGAATGCGCCCGTTGTTGATATCCGCGACAAATAAATTTCCAGTTGTGTCAAATGTCAGTTGTTCAGGTGTTAATCCGGCCCGGATGGCCGTGCCGCCATCCTGTATGTTGCTGGCCTGTGCGCTGCCATTGCCTGCAATGGAGGCAATGGTGTCCACACCCGCAATCAGGCTGATGATGCGCACGCGGTTGTTGCTGATTCCGGCGGCGTTTAACCCATCGGATATATACATCAAATTGCCCCGGACATTTAAGGCCACAATGTCGCCAAAATTTGCTTCCGATGCTTTGCCAGGGTCTCTGCCCAACCCGCGTGTGCCGGTGCCTGCAAGGGTGGAAATCACCCCTGTGGGGGTTACGCGGCGAATGCGCGCATTGCCTGTATCTCCAATGTAGAGATTGCCCTGAGCATCAAGCGCAACAGCCTGAGGGCTGTTTAACTGAGCCTGTGTGGCGGGCCCTCCATCACCCCCAAATCCGGCTTGACCTGTGCCTGCAACAGTGGTGATGATACCCGTTGCCAGGTCAACACGGCGCACCCGGTGGTTGCCAATTTCGGCAATATAAAGCGTGTTGCCCTGTGGGCCAAAGGCCATGCCAAACGGCGCGTTTAAAACCACGCTGGTGGCAGCCACATTGTTGCCATCGTTTTGCCCGCCACCGGCCAGCGTGACAAGAGTGCCGGGTTGTTGGGCATAAGCTGGGGATGACAGGCAAAAGCCGATGAGGAAAAGGGTGGCAAAAATTAAAAAAGTGCGCATAACATCTCATTGGAAAGGTGACATAAATGCACGTTGGTACATTAAAATCTTAAATGAAGTGACTGCGGTTCTGATGGTGTGGGGTGGAACGCAAAAACGTGTTAACGCGCTTTTGTTCGTCAAAATTCAATTCTGTTATCTGAAACGCTATAACATATTAAGGGTTGCGTTATTTTCTGCCCAGATACAGGTCGCGACCCCGAACAAGGGCGGCAATTTTGCGATCGGCAATCGAGCGTTTGAGCATCCAGAAACCACAGTCGGGATGGATAAAACGCACGCGTCCAATGCCCAGTTTTTTTTCGGCGAGTTCAATGTTTTTGGCAATTTCATCGGCGGTTTCAACATGGTTGATTTTGATGTCGATGACACCAATGCCAATTTTGATGCGTGGATCGAGGTCTTTAAGGGCATCCAGATCGGCCTGAGGGCGGTGGGCCAGTTCAAGCACAAGGTGGTCGGTGTCAAGCTCATTGAGAAAATTAAGAAGGGCTTGCCAGGTGCCTGTTTGAATGGTTTGTCCCCCATAATTGCCAAAACAGAAATGCACGGCTTTTTCAACACCTGAATCAATGGCATCAAGCACAACATTGATGGATTTTGCGGCAATGGGGCCATCCGACGGATTGCCGGGAATGTTGGCTTCATCGACCTGGACACAGGCGCAGGGCAAATTGCGCACCTGATCGGCCAAAACGCGTGCCACTCCCATGAGCAGATCTTCAAAATTGCCATAATGATTGTCGAGCAGGGTGCGGGCCAACATATAGGGGCTGGTGAGGGTAAATTTGAATGGCCCGCCCGACACTGTGGCAGCTCGTGTACAGTCGGAAAGCAGATCCAATGCCCCTTCTGTCAGTGCGGCATCTACCACCGCAGCGGGTTTGGCCCGAAAACCCATCGTCTGTTTTTTGCGAAAAGCTTCTGTTTCGCTTCGCCCAAACTTTGACCGCATGCCGCCCATGGGGCGAACAAAATATTCGATCATCCCGTTGGTTTCGGGATGATTAATATCGAAGCGGTAGAGCTCGCCGTCAGTGGGCAGGTCAATGCCGGCCTGGCGCTGAATGTCAAAGATCACGCGTGTGGCATCTATCAGTGCTGTTTCACTGGGGCTGGCCACCAGCCATTCAGGTAACGGATAAGACCCCACAGTGGTGGTGAGAATAGCAGGCGTTTGCGGCAGAATTTGTGAAGGTTTGAGTTTGTCAACAGGCTGGGGTGCAACGGAAGATTCCGACATATGAACATTCCTTCTTGCAGGTTAGGTCTGTCTGAAAATTATTTTTCGGTTATGAGCTTGAATCTGCGGGTGCGCAAAGTGCTGGTTCCCCGCTGATCACGAGCGAAGCGAGTCATCAGTGCGTCGTCTATTCGTTGATTATCATGTTCTGAATTTTCCCTGAAGATCGTTTGAAATGGCGTCAATTTTGGCGCGATTTTCTGGCGTTAAATTGCCAATCGCTTCAAAGAAAAATGCAATCAGACAACTGATCGCCAAACTGAGGCCCCCTGCAACAAGCACCATCAATGTGCGCCGGGGTTTGCTGCGCACGTCGGGTGGCACTGCTTTGTCGAGCACAATAACGGCAGAAGATACTTTTTCTTCTTCAAAACGCGTTTTTTCGTATTCCTGTTTGATAAATTGATAAATGGTATTTTGAATTTGTATGTCTCGCAACAATTGCAAAGATGTCAGACCCAATTGCGGAATCTGGTTAAAGGGTTTAAAAATAGCAGGCAGTTTGGGATCGGTTGTTTTTTGTTCCGACGAATCGACCGAAGAACCCATCAATAGATGATCCAGAGCTCGATTGGTCGTGCGTATTTCCATGTCCAATTGTTTTAAATTGGGATTGTCAGGGGCCATCATTTGTGCGGCAATGTCGCGTTTGACAATGAGATCCACCAGGGACTGGATAATGGTTGAAGCACTTTCAATTTGGGCTTTTGCCTGAGCTTCCATGTCAATGGCCATGTTTTCTTTTTGAAAATTTTTATACCGTTTTTCTGCGTCAAACATGTCTTTTTCCGCTTCGCGCAGGCGGCGTTCCAGATATTCGCGATAGGTTCGTTTCTGTTTGCGCGTGCGCTCTTGAAGAGCTTTTTCAAGTTCGGCAACAAAAGAATTGGTAATGTCAGCAGACAACTGAGGGGTATCGGCCTCGTAAGAAATAGACAAAAATTGTTCGCGCGACAATTCAACCTGCAAATTGTTTGTCATTTTGTCGAGCAGTTCACTGCGGTGTTGCGCGCCGTATTTTTCGGACAGGCGAAAGCTGTCAGCAACAGCGATGCGCACGCGTTCACTTTGCAAAATGGGCACAAATTCGGTGGCTGAAACACTTTCTCCACCCAGACCGCCCAAAAGACTGCCTTGCAAATCGCCCAGCAAATTTCCCAACCCCAATGTGCCTTTGGAATCCAGTGGGGGATAAACAATGGTCGAGGCCCGATAGGCTTTGGGCAGCAGAAAAGAGATGCCGATTGTGCTGGTTACAACCAGCACAAATGATGTGATGATCATCCGACGCCACCGGATCAATACCCGAATGTGGTCGAGAATATTGCGGTCGTCATTCATCCTGGACTAATTTCTTCTAATAACAAGAATGGTCAAAATGAGAGAGGCCACAGTAGTTGCTAATGAAATAGTTTCGCTGATGACCTGATATCGATCTTTGGGCAACGCGCGTTTGATGGGCACATAAATGGCATCGCCAGGTGCAAGGTGCTGCGACAAAGCACCGCCAATGGCATTGCCCGTGCTGCCTTGAACAATTACAATTTCTTTGTTTCGGGCTTGTCGGCTAAAACCCCCTGCCTGTTGTACATAATCTTTAACTGTGAAATTGGCGTTATAAGGCAGGTTGGCCGGGTTGAGCACAGCCCCATAGACCTGCACAGAAGACACAAGTTGAGGAATGTGGATTTGATCGCCGTCTTGCAAAAGCAGGTTTTGATTGTTGTCCTGGTGTTCAATTAACGCAATAAAATCGAGGGGCAATCGCCCTATCATGCGTTCCGTATCCAGAGCCATCAGCGCCTCTTCGGTGATTGATCGGTCTGTTGCAAGACGCATGTCTTCAATTTCTTTCTGAGATTGTTGTGCTTTTGATATACGGCGCACGAGTGCGGCCTGAACCAAAGAGGCCTGGGCGGTTGGTTGTGCCTGCAAAAGAACTGTTTTGAGCCTCAGGCCGGGTGTGATGGCATAAGGGCCGGGAAAATACACGGCTCCGGTGACATAAACCCACTGGGTTTGGCCTGAAATGTGAAGTTTGTCACCTGGTTGCAGCGCCAGGTTGTATTCGGGATTGCGGGATAACACCTGGGGCAGGTTTACGGGCACAGGGGTTTGGTCTGATAAACGCAGCAAATGGGCAGTGGCCGAATCGGTGAGGGCCAAAACCCCACCGCCCAGCAACAGCAAATCGGAAAGGCGATCTTCTGGTGCAAATTCATAATTTCCCGGGTA
>CAXNEV010000151.1:0-8212 GCA_964200925.1 Candidatus Latescibacterota bacterium
AATGCAGCTGGAACGGCTTTGTTATATGAACTGATTGTCGAAAAAAAACTGCCTGTTCGCAAAGTCGTGGTGGCCTCATCGCAGGCGGCTTATGGCGAGGGGAAATATCGCAGTGCTTCGGGAGAAATTTTTTATCCGGATATTCGCACGGTTGAAAATCTGGAGAGCGGTCAGTTTGACCTTGTGGGATCCGATGGCAAACCGGCCGAAAACCTGGTGACAGATGAAGGGGTGGTCAATCCCAAAAATCCGTATGCGATGTCGAAGTACACACAGGAAGTGATCGCTTTAAATTTGGGCAAACGGTATGGCATTCCGTCGGTGGCCATGCGGTATTCGATTGTACAAGGGCCGGGGCAGTCGCTTTATAATGCGTATTCAGGCGCATGCCGGGTATTCTGTTTGTCGCTGCATTTTGACCATCGGCCTCCCGTGTATGAAGATGGCTTGTCGTTGCGCGATTATGTGAATATTGAAGATGTGGTGCGGGCAAATTTGCTGGTGATGGAAAAAGATGCGGCAAATGGTCAGGCGTTTAATGTGGGCGGTGGGAAAGCCTACACGGTGCTGGAATTTGCACGCATTGCCGCAAATGTTTATGGGAAAGATTTGGAACCTGAACTGACAGGGGCTTTTCGTTTTGGCGATACGCGGCACATTGTATCGGATATTTCAAAGTTGAAGGCTCTGGGGTGGGCACCCCAACATACGCCTGAAAAGAGTGTGCGCGATTATAAAAACTGGCTTGAGAATATGGACAACGTGGATGATGTGCTTGCCTATGCACAACAGCGCATGAAATCGTTGAATGTGGTTCGGGCCATTCGAAAATAAAAAAATCGACATGGCCCTGTGGTGGATTTTGAGGTTGTGCTTGGGGTACTCAAGTGCATGTGAGCATTCGCCGTGCTGGATATAATGGGGAAATCATGAAAGCATTTTTGCTGGCCGGTGGGTTGGGCACGCGGTTGCGGCCTTTAACAGATCACATTCCAAAATGTCTGGTGCCGGTTCACAATCGGCCATTGATCGATTACTGGTTTGATCTGTTTGACAAATATGGTGTGGATGAAGTGTTGATCAATTTGCACCATTTGCCCGATCAGGTGCGATTGCTTTTTGGCCATCATCGCTGGCGAGATCGCGTGCGGTTGTTTTTTGAACCCACCCTTTTGGGCAGTGCAGGCACCGTGCGCGACAATCGCGATTTTGTCGGCGATGCCGATTTTCTGGTGTGTTATGCCGATAATTTGACCGATGCCAATCTGGGCTTAATCTGGCAGCGGCATTTAAAAGGTGATGCGGTTTTGACGATGGGTTTGTTTCACACACCTTTCCCAAAAGAGTGCGGCATTGCCACACTGGATGAAGAGGGGCGCATTGTCCATTTTGTGGAAAAACCGAAAAATCCTGAGAGCGATTTGGCCAATGCCGGGATTTATGCGGTTTCACCTGCCATTTTTGATGTGATTCCAGATGCCACACCTGTGGATTTTGGGTTTGACGTGATTCCCAAATTGACGGGGCGCATGGCAGGGGTTGAGGTTGGCGGATTTCTGATGGATGTGGGCACGCCGGATCGATATGAGGCGGTGCAGCGATTGTGGCCGCATTAAAAACCGGGTCGCTCGAACAAACCGGTTTGGTGAGGGTTATTTATGTTAATGCAAAGTGAAATTGCCGGGGTGGGGCGGCGCTTGTTGGCAACAGTACTGGATCTGGTGATTTTGCATTTTTTTTTGTTGGTTGTAACACGCGGCATGGTGTTGCCGCCGGTGGGTATGTGGGTGATGGAATTTGTGTTTGCGGTGTGTTATTCGGGTCTGTTTTTGGGATTGCGCGGCCAAACACCGGGCAAAATGGCGCTGGGTTTGCGCGTGATTGGGGCAGGAGAAGGCATTTTGATGTATGCACAAACATTTAAACGGTCATTTGTAAAATGGATCGCCATTTTTTGCGTTTTTGTTTTTCAGGCCCTGTTAATGCCTTCTGATTTGCAAGAGCCCGTTGCGCAAGATGTTCGCGTGCTGGGCTCTTCGGTGGTGATGCTGGTGGGCACAATTGGGTGGTTGTGGTTGGTGCACACCACTCGCCGCCATCCCGATGGGCAGGCCTGGCACGATCGGTTGGCCAAAACATTTGTGGTTAAATTGGAATGACGGCATTTTGCCCGGATGTTTGATAAATTTACTGGGTGCGCGGGATGTGAAAAACGATGTTTTTGCTGATTTCCTGCTGATTGTTCTGGTCTTTAATTGTGAGTTTTAAGCTGTAGCGTCCAGGCCGCAAATTAATTAAGGGCAATTCCAAATACGTTTTTTCATCGCGATCAGATCCCACCTGTTCAAAGCTGAGGCCGACAGCCTCAGCATTTTTTTTGCCCAATTTGGCAAGCAGCGGAATGATGGAAAAACTCTGTTCATTGCGCAGTTGCACTTCATAGGAAATTTTGTAATGGGTTTGACCAAAAGGATCTCGTGTGAGGTTGTAAATTTCAAAATAAATGTACATCGATTTGTCGGGCAGCGGCAAAAACGTGGCCGATGGTTGTGGTTGAACATAATAGATGCCCCGGACAAAGGCCGTATCGGCAGCTTCATTGGCCGGGGTAATGCGAGAAGCCAGTTGAATATCGCTTAACATCAGGCGGTCTTTGGGGCTGTAATCGGGCAATTTTAAACCGGGCAGGCGATAGGCCCCCACGCGATTTGTGCCCTGGCGCCAGGCTTCAACAGCCAGTTCGTATTCTCCGGGTGGGGCGGTGTGGGTGATGCCGTTGATGGCTTGCAACCCCCGGTTGCGGTTGGCATCGGTAATGGGTACGGCAAGGGCGTGTTTGGTTTTTTGCAAATCCATATCGCGCGGAAAAATGAGCGCTGTGCGCCGTTCAACAATCACGGTGGTATCGGGATCGGTGGGTTGGGCAATATTGTCGATGGGCAAAGCGAAATTGACCTGAAGTTCGGTTTGCCCATTGGGGCCTCGAAAGGTGAGGGCATCAAAATAAAACTCAAGAGGTTCCAGGGTTTCTATGCTGTATTTTTCGGGGGTTTCAGCGGCAATGCGATCAACTAAGGTAGCAGGGGAATATTCGCCCAGGCGCTGTACGATTTGCATGTAGGATTCACCCGTGGATTCGTAGCGGTTAAGATCGGCTTCGGTGAGTTCGGGCATGGGGGCATAATCGTAGTTGCCAGACAGGAATTCGTCGGTAAAGGTGATTTCAATGCCATTGCCGATGGTTTTATATATCCACACTTCCCAGGGCACAGCAGACCAGTTGCTGGCTGCGGTGACGGGTTTGTATTTGGAAAAACCAATGTCGGTGTTGTTGTCTTCCCCGCCGATGCCCGCATCGCGCATGGTGCGAATGGGAAAAACAGGACCCGCAAAGGTGGCTTCTATGCCCTCGTCGCCGTAAAGCTGATGGGCCATTTTTTCCTGAATGCGCTGTACATCCAATGGCGGTTGGGCATCGAGCTTACCGGATGTGGATTTGTAGTCGGGATCTCCCCAGCGGATATACACTTCGCCGCGTTTGTCCCAAGGCCATTTTTTGCCATAAAACATTCGGGCATGCCACACCCGGCGGTAATGTTCGGCCCGCCTTAAAAGCCCACCCGAAGTTTTAAAGGGATCTTTTTGAAGCCAGAAGCGGTTGAGAAATGCTTCGCGGCGCTGTGGGTCGGTTTGCAGAGAATAGGCGCGCACTTCGGCTTTGGTGCCAACCAGGCTGATATCTTCGTAGAGTTTTTTTTCTTCTTCATTCAAGGTCTGGATGTAGTGGTGAAAAGCGGCCAAGGCCCCTTCCTGATCGCGGCGATAGATGAGGGCCTGGGCCAACAGGGGCATGGCGCGAACATCGTGCATGCGCGATGTGATGGCCTCTAAATCCCGATATTGTTGGGCTTTGTACAGGGCAAAGGCAAATTCATAGGCGGTTTCCTGATCGCCGGGATTCTGATCGAGATATTTTTTGTAATAATAAAGCGTGGCCTGGGAAGAGCTGGCTTCAGATTTGTAGATATGTGCCAAAAGCAAATAGGGCAAGGCCATGTCTGGAAAACGGGAAATGGTTTGGTTGGCGGCTTCGCGGGCCCCCCGCCCGGTGTGATTGAGTTTGAGCAGGGTTTGGATGTGCCATTCGTGGCTTTTTACATCGGTGGTATCCAGTTCAATGGCCTTTTCAAAATGCGGCAGGGCTTTTTTTGGGTCATTTTTAAATTCGAGATAAATCCGCCCCAGACCCGTGTGGGCAATGGCCAAATTGGGGCGTTTGGAAAGCGCCTGAGCAAAGGCCATTTGGGCACTGTCGGCTTTTTCAAGGCGCAAATAGAGCAGGCCCATGCGGGCATAAACGGCAGCCGAATCGGTTGTGGTTTTTAATTCCTCATACAAACGCATGACATGCTGATTTTGACGTTCTTGTGCAGAAGTTGAACAAACGGCAAACAACAAAAACAAACCGATAACTGGACTGTATTTCATGAAAAATCTCCGCAGATGAGACAGCCATAACCCATTGATTAAGACGCTGCAATTGAAAAAGTGTTTCTTTCTTGACAGGGTTATGGGTCGGGAATATTATGATTTGAAATTCAACGATGTGTTTCTTTATAACTTTTTGAGATTGATGCGATGGTTGCCGGTTTTGTTTTGACCCCTTCTATTCGCCGTTTTTTCAGGCGGATTATCATAAGATTGCTGCGTTTTGTGCGGTTGTTGCCGCTTACCCCTCACCATGTTGTGATGGCTTTGGCCATGGCGGTTGGAATTTTCGGGGGATTGGCTTCGATCTTGTTTCGCGACATTGCGTGATTCGCCCTCGCGTGATGTGGGCCAAAGCCCTTGCCTCTGGAATCACACTGGGTTCGGGAGGGTCGGGGGGCAGCGAAGGGCCCATTATTCAAATACAAAAATGGCAGGTGTTATCACCCGCACAGATCTGATGAGGTGTTATGAACGCGAGTTGTTGTTGCGCGAGCATAAAACAACGGTTGCATAGTATAAAAAATCAGGGCGAGGATGTAAATCTTCAAGATGCGGGATCATTGACTTTTGATTGGCTTGATCGTACATTGGGAATATTTTTATAACCAGATGTTTTTTTCTTGACTTACTGTCATGCGCGATTTATTTTCACGTTTCACAATGCGATGATTTACACGGAATTTGGGTGTTGGGTTTGGAGGCTTTCATGACGCTGATGGAGATTTTGTCGGGAAAGTCGGTTCTTGTGGGCCTGAAAGGGCAGAACAAACGAGCCATTCTGGAAGAACTCGTTGGTGCTCTAGAGGTGGGCGACAAGATTACCGATCGCGACAAAGTGCTTGAGGCAGTCTTATTGCGCGAAGAAATCATGAGTACCGGCATTGGTCACGGCATTGCTATTCCACATGGCAAATCGGAATATGTGACCGAATTGGGGGGTGTGCTGGGCATCAAACGGGAGGGTGTTGATTTTGATGCCCTCGACGGCAAACTGACTTTTATTTTCTTTTTGCTGGTGTCACCACTGGATGTGTCGGGGCCACATATCAAAGCTTTGGCGCGCATTTCCAGATTGTTAAAGGGAGAAGAGTTTCGCCAGCGACTGATCGCTTCAAAAAACAACGAGGAAGCGGTTGCGATTATTGAAACAGAAGAAAAAAAACATTAAAGTGACGGGGCAATATTGGCACATAGACCTGCTTTGGAAAATAAAGCAGGTTTTTTTTTGTCAGGAACCGAATGGGAAATAAAAAGTAAAAAGACAAAAGGACAAAACGATGTTTGGACTCTCTTTTGCCAATCCGGCTGTGTTATATGGGTTGTGGGCCGCGTTATTGCCACTGGTGATTCATTTGCTCAATCGGCGGCGCACGGTTACTGTGGCTTTTAGCAATGTGGCACTGCTTCAGGCTTTGCAACACGACCGGATGCGCCAAGTAAAAATCAAACAAATTTTATTGCTGATATTGCGCACGCTGTTGATTGTGCTGTTGGTGCTGGCTTTTGCCCGCCCCACATTGACCGGGGCATCCGGTGATGGTCGCGATGCGGGCACTTCTGCCGTTATTTTGCTTGATCGGTCGATGAGTATGCGGTTTCGCACACCCGACGGCACGCTGTTTGACCGCGCCAAAACCCGAATGGAGAAATTGCTGGGGGTGTTTGATGCCCGCGATGATGTGCAGGTTTTATTGGTCGATTCCCGGGCAACCCCCATAGATGGTCAGTCGGCAGACCAGGTGCGGTTGCAATTGGCCGGGTTGCAACCCGGATTTGACCATACGGATTTTCGTGCAGGCATAGAGGCTGCCCTATCGCACTTGAGGGCTTCTCAACTGCCAAACAAAGAATTATATGTGGCGACCGATCTGGCCCGCAATGGCTGGGCTACCCTGCCCGATACACTTGCTGATATGAGCGGTATATCGGTGTTTTTATTGCCTGAACAACCAGCTTCGATCCATAATCTGGGTATTTTAGATGTCCGTCTGGTGGGGGATGTGTTGCAAGTGGGGCGTTTGGCTACACTGGAAATAGAGGTGATCAATTACGGCGATGTGCCCAGAGGAGGAGTGCCTGTTCAGGCTTTTTTGAATGATCGGCGCATTGCCCAAGAGGTGGTTCATGTGCCTGCTCGTGGCAAACGCAAGTTGCATGTGCGATTTACACCCGACATGAGTGGGGCTCTCTCTTTGCGAGTTGAAATTGGAGATGACGATCTAACAGCCGATAATACGCGGGTTTTGGTGCTGGTTATTCCCGAAAAAATTCGGGTGCTCTTGATCAGAGAAACACCCGAAGATACCTATTATCTGGCGCAAGCCTTACAAGTGGCCGCATGTGATGTGATACAAAAACAGCCCGATGATGTGACCGAGGACATTTTGCAACAGGCCGATGTGATCTATGTGTGTCATGTAGCCACCTTGTCGCGTGGGATTATTGATGGATTACACCGCAGATTGGAAAGCGGTGCTGGACTGGGCATATTTTTGGGGAGGCAGGTGGATATACGCCATTACAACGCGCAGGTGTTGCCCGTTTTGCTGCCTGCAATGCTGACATCAGTACAAGGCAGATTGGGAGAAAAAGCAACCTATCAAACCTTGCAATCGCCTTTGCCCGACCATCCTTTGCTGGTTGATTTACAATTGGATGGCCCTTTTCACAGCCCCAAATTTTACGCCTACTACGGGGTTTCGCCCCAGGCAAATACCCAACCGGTGTTGTCGTTTGCAACCGGCACGCCGGCTTTGCTGGAATGCCGCATTGGGAGTGGACGGGCTGTGCTGTTTTCCTCCGGGTTGCATGCGAATTTAACCTGGAATGAGATGCCAGTGGCCGGTTTTTTTCTGCCCTTTATGCACCGGCTGACGGGGTATTTGGCTGTGGGTGCTTTTGGACAGGCCAATTATGTTGTCGGCCAAACGGTTTACCGCGATATTCGCAGCGGCAATGCAAAAGAAGCGGTTTTGCGTGCGCCTGGCCAAGAAGCACAGACCCTGTGGCCCGAGCAACAGGGTTCGCGGTCGGTGTGGCCTATAGGGGTCGCACGCACCCCTGGTCTGTGGGAGCTTTTTGCACAAGAGCGCCTGTCTGACCGGTTTGCCGTGCAGGTGCATTCACAAGAAGCGGATTTAACACCGATTTCTGAAACGCGCCTTTCCACGCTGTTTCGGGGGGCTCGAGTTGCTGTTGTGACTTCTGAAATGCCTTTGTCTGATGTGGTCTTGTCTCAGCGGCGAGGGCGTGAACTCTGGCGTTTTATGCTGGCGGGGGCGCTGGTGTTCATGGCGCTTGAAATGGTGATGACACGGTCCACACAAACGCGCCGTGATGCGCCCTGATGAATTAATAAAGTATTCATATACAATGAATTGGTGACCTGCCCTTGACTTTTATTGGCCGTGCACGTATTTTTGAACACAAGGCTTTGAAACACATCCCGCCGTTCGGGAGGATGCCTTTTTCCTGAATTTTGAGCCTGATTTCAGGATGGAGTTGAGCCACTCGAGCCCTGAGCCGACGTGGCTCGTTTGTTTGGTGAAAATGATAAGTCGCGAGTCTTTCTCCCAACCCCGATAAAATGGTTTTTTTGACTCGCGACTCGTGACTCTTGACTGTTTTTTTTAAGGATGTTTTGATGGCAAAAAACCTGATTATTGTGGAATCACCTGCAAAAGCCCGTACCATTTCGAAATTTGTGGGCAAAGAATACAAA
>CAXNEV010000152.1:0-8208 GCA_964200925.1 Candidatus Latescibacterota bacterium
CCGTTTCATTCCCCCCTTTTTACCGCATTTATCGCAGCCAAGTTGACAAAACAATTTACGGCGAAAACGACCGCATTGTGCGCCACGGCGACATGCTCCACTGCGATGTGGGTGTGATCTATTTGCGCCTCAACACCGACCATCAGGAACTGGCCTATGTGCTGCGCCCTGGAGAAACCGATGTGCCCACAGGGCTCAAATACGGCATGGCCGAAGGCAACCGATTGCAAGACATTTTCACATCTTCTTGGGAAATAAACAAATCGGGAAATGATATTCTCGCCCGTGCTTTAAAACGCGCCAAAGAAGCGCATATTCCCAATCCCAAAATTTATTCCCACTCCCTTGGCCACTACCTGCACGAACCTGGCCCCCTGATGGGCTTGCCCTGGGACCAAGGCCACATTCCCGGTCGCGGCAATGTCAAAATGAGTCCCAACACATGTTACACCGTTGAACTCAGCGTGGCATGCTCCGTTCCGGAATGGAACAATCAGGAAGTGACCTTCCCCATTGAACAGGATGCTTATATCACCTCACTGGGCGTAACCTACATTCACGGTCGTCAAACCGCATTTCACGTCATTTAATGGAGAATGGGAAGTGCTCGGGCATTTGTTGTTAAATACTGGCGGCCTCATTAAAGCGAAGCCTTTAAAGGGCATTCATAAAGGGCACGCTATCGCAGAACACAGATGGTCAACAACAAAGACTACCAGGCCAACCCGTTCTTGGCAACGATCTTAAAGAAACTAAAAAAATGCATTTTATTTATATATAATATTATATATATTAATAAAATTCTTCTGTATGAAAAAAACAGCGTTTCAAAAACACCCAAACCCGGATGACAGGCCTTGGAAAACCACCGATAGAATAAGGAAAAACATCATTTATATTTAATAATTACAAATAGATAATGCTGGTTTGAGCCTTGTTTGCTCACGAGAAATTCCTTGACATTAGGCCCGAATTGTCGTCTTTTTAGAGATGCATAACACAACCTCTCATAAGATTGCACTGGGAATCTGTATCTATTGTCCGACCCCGTCCTTATTTGAGGGCAGGGCCGGGATTTTCTTTATATAAGGTGATGCCCAAATGCAAGATCATGCATTGCTCGAACGTTATTACAAAGATATGGCTGCCCTGCATCCGCTTTCTCGCGAAGAAGAAGTCAAACTGGCTCGTCAGAGCCGCTCAGGCAATCGCAAAGCCCGCGAAAAACTCATTCTTTCCAATCTCCGATTTGTCATCAGCATTGCCAAAGAATATCAAAACCGTGGATTGCCCCTGCCAGATTTAATCAGCATAGGCAACATGGGACTCATTATTGCCGTTGAGCGTTTTGATGAAACCCGTGGTTTTAAATTCATTTCTTATGCCGTCTGGTGGATCCGGCAAGCGATTCAGCAAAGCCTCTCACAGGATGTGCGAACCATTCGCCTGCCCATTAACCGGGAAGCCCTGTTGAGCAAAATCAAACAGGTTTACAATCAAACGCAGCAAGCGGGTCAATCCCCACCTGCTCCCGAAGCCATTGCCGAGTTGCTCGATGTACCCGAAGGCATGGTTCAGGAAACCCTGTTGCAATCGCAAAAAATTTATTCCTTAGATGCCACCTACAATGAAGAAGGCAACCACCTGCTGCAATATATACCCGATGAATCACAAGAACCACAAGATGTCAAACTGGTCAATGATGCGGTGGGGCAGCAAATTCAAAATGTTTTGCAAACCCTTGACGAGCGAGAAGCTGACATCATTCGCCTTTATTTTGGCCTGGGTGGAGAAGGCCCTCTCACGCTGGAAGAAATTGGCATCCGATACAACGTGACTCGCGAAAGAATTCGACAAATTAAAGAAAAAGCCCTCAACCGATTGCGCCATCCCAATCGCCGCGCAAAACTTGCAGAACTCATAGAACCTGATTAATGCTTTTCACACACATCGACCAGGCGGCTCTTCGCATGACCACTTGTTCCGAAGGGAGACATTTTGACAGTCAAAGTTTATGACAACGACATTGAAAAAGCACTTCGCGTTTTTAAACGCCAGCTTCAGAAAAGTGGACTGACGAACGATATCAAAAAAAATCGATTTTATGAAAAACCGTCTGACAAAAAAAAACGCAAACAAAAAGAAGCCCAGCGCAAACAACGCAAGTTTGCGAATAAAGCGGCTTCTTAAAAATGCTTTTTACCTAATTTTACAAAAAAAACGGCGACTTTCAAAAGTCGCCGTTTTTTTGCTTTAAAAAATTGCCGCCCGTTCATTTTGTCCACACCAGGGCCTTTTTGCCCTGTCCCCAAACCGGTTGTACTGTGCGATGTTCATACCGCCCCTGGACATAGTGCCGATACCCGTCCATCAAGCCATCCATCACAGCAGACCACGTTCGGCGTTTGGCCTCCACAAGGGCTTCATGCCGCATGCGCGCATGCAAATAGAATCGCATCTGGTTCACATCTCAATTAATGCGCGAAGCGGCGTTGTTATGGATTCAGGTATGTCTTTATCGGTTATGCTGGGGTGTCTACAATTTCCAAACACATCACAAGGCTTACAATCTCCATAAGACCCCTTTTAATCCTGCTTGACTTCAGGCAGTAAGACAAGGCATATTTCTAGACCCAACAGCAGTTAACGGAAGCACCACAGAAGCTGTGATTGTTATTTTGATCAGAGTGCATTTTTAAATTTTATGGAGGGAAGCAGATGTCAACATTAACGGTTTTGGCAGGCCCTCACCAGCGCATCCAGTGCCCTGTATCCGTGGTTGTGGAAGCCCCCAAAGGCGTCGAAACGGCCTTGCTGAGTTTGGGCAAAAAAGACGTGCCCTGTCAGGTGCGCAAGGTCAAAGGAGGCCTGGAAGTAAGTTTTATTGTCGATCAATTGGCCGCCGGAAAAACAGCAGAATATGCGCTGAATCTGGGGGGCAAAAGCGAAAAACCCGGCAAAGGCGTAGAATTAAAAAAAGGCCGTGAAGAAGTGGAAGTTTTGATTGGGGGCAAACTCTTTACGTCATATCGATATGGCAAAAATCTCGCGCGACCGCACTTGTATCCGGTCATTGGGCCTTATGGCGATTCGGTCACGCGGCGGTTGGCCACACCCGAAGATGGTAAAACACTCGATCACCACCACCATCGGTCGATCTGGATTGCCCATGGCGAGGTCAACAGTTTTAACAACTGGGCCGAAGGAGAATCCCATGCCCGCACGGTACACAAAAAATTTGACGCGCTCGAAAGCGGCCCCGTGTTGGGGCGCATGGTTGCGCGTGGGCACTGGGTGGGCAGTGATGGCTGGAAAGGCCCCCATCGGGGATCCAATGTGTTGTTGGAAGAACGCGCGGAGTGGACAGTGTACAATACACCGTCTTCTGTGCGCATCATTGATCTTCACCTGACGCTCACGGCGGTGGATATAGACGTGTTGTTTGGCGATACCAAAGAAGGCGGACTGGCCTCTATTCGCGTGGAAGAATCGATGGAAGTAAAACGCGGTCTGGGTGGCAAAATTGAAAATGGCATTGGTGGAATAGACGAAGATGAAACCTGGGGCAAACGCGCACCCTGGTGCCATTATTCAGGGCCGGTAAATGGCAATATCGTCGGCGTCGCATTGATGGATCACCCCGATAGCTTTCGGCATCCCACTTACTGGCATGTGCGCAATTACGGGTTGATGACCGCCAACCCATTTGGGCTGTCGTATTATTACAACGATCCCAACCGGCGCGGGCATCACACCCTGTCACCGGGTGAATCCATTGTGGGCATTTATCGCTATTATATCCACAAAGGAGATGCCACACAGGGCAACATCAAAGAGCGGTATCACGATTTTGCACACCCGCCAAAAGTGAAGGTGGGTTAAGGTACATATCAACAGGAGTTCGGTGTGGCAGAAGATTATCCGTTTCCCAATATTGTCCTGATCACCACCGATCAACAGCGAGGCGATTGTACAGGCATTGATGGCAACCCCGTGCTGGAAACGCCCCATCTGGATCAATTGGCCAATGAAGGGGTGTATTTTACGCGGGCCTATTCCAATTGCCCGGTGTGTGTGCCCGCGCGAATGGTCATGATGACAGGGCAAACGCCATTTAACGTGGGTTGTTTTTCCAATTCGAACCAATCGCTGGCGCAAAAAGAAACACTGCCGCGTTTGCTGGGGCGGTTGGGTTATCAAACGCAGTTGATCGGAAAAGGGCATTTTTCCCCACAGCGGGCACGATTGGGTTTTGACCACACCCTCATCAATGAATCGGGGCGTTATCGCGAAGGCGACGATTTTCACCGGTGGTTGCAAAAAACCCCTTATGCCGGCATGGAGCGCGACACGAGCATTGGCAACAACGATGTGTTTGCCCGGCGTTCGGTGTTGCCAGAAACCCATCATGTCAATACGTGGACAGCCAATGAATGTCGCGATTTTATAGACCGGCGCGATCCAACCAGTCCCTTTTTTTTGTGGATGTCGTTTTCACGCCCCCATTCACAATACGATCCACCCGCACCGTATGATACGTGGTACACACCCGATGAATTGCCAGTGCCGATAGAAATGCCGAGCGATGATTTTTTGCCGCCGCAATTGTGCGAATTGCCCAAACGGTATGACTGGGATCGAATGAGCCGCAAACAGGTGTTAAAAGCAAAACAACACTACTATGGGCAAATTACACATATCGACCATCAGATCGGTCGGTTTTTTGCCTATCTGCGCTGGAAGGGATTGTGGGATAACACGCTGGTCATTTTCACATCGGATCACGGCGATATGATGGGCGATTATGGGTTGTTTTTCAAGAGCCATTTTTTTGAAGGCTCTGGGCGTGTGCCCATGATTTTGCGCCCTCCAAAAAATTGGGAAGGTGTTATTCCGGCACAGCGGTTTCACAAACCCGTGTGTTTGATGGATATTTTGCCCACGTTTCTCGATGCCGCCGGTGATGAAGTGCCCGACCATGTCGATGGGGTGTCTTTGTTGCCTGCCCTGTATGGAGAAGACCCCATTGGGGATCGCATTTTTCACGGGGAAATTGGCGGGGAAACACAACGCCATCACTGTTTAACCGATGGGCACCTCAAGTATATGTGGTTTCGCGCCGGTGGGGCCGAGTTTCTATTTGATCTGGACAGTGACCCACAAGAGGTAAACAATCTGGCGCACGATCCATCGCGTGTAACCCCCTGGAGAAACCGGCTGATTGATTTGTTAACGGCACGCAAAGATGCCGCTGTAAAAGATGGCATGTTACAGCCCACGCCATTTGTGCCCAAACCCGAATCCGAACTGCGCGCAACAGATCCCTACGGACGACGGCCATATTGAGGAAAGGCGACGATTGACGATAGCCCATAGACGATGGCAAAACCACGCTTTTAACCATCGTCCATTATCTATCGTCAAAAATTCAAGTTTGTTATCTGAAACACGATAACATTTTAACGAACTTTTTTATGTCTGATCCGATAGCTGAACAACTGGGACACGTGCTGCGCCAAAAAAACTGGACCCTTGCGGTGGCCGAAACCACAACAGGTGGCCTGATTAGCGCGCGCATTGTGGCGGTGCCGGGCAGTTCGGCTTATTATGAGCGCGGGGTTGTGGCCTATAGCAAGGCGTCCAAACTGGAGATGTTGCAGATGGATGTTATGGTCATGAAAACCCACGGTGCTGTCAGTGCCGAAACGGCCATGGCCATGGCCATAGGGATACGCAAGGTCAGTGGTGCCACGTTGGGATTGGCCGAAACGGGCATTGCCGGGCCAATTGTGGGGCGTTCACCCAAACCGGTTGGCACAGCCTTTGTAGCCATAGATGGGCCGATGGGCACACCGTGTGAGACTTTTTTATTTGACGGAGATCGCGATGCCATCCGCGCACAAATTGCCGAAGCGGCGTTGAGAATGGTTTGTGCCGTTGCTTCAAAATAAGGTGGGTGGTTTTAAAACAAAGCCTGCATCCTGAACGGTGCGGGCTTCTTGTTATGTGTTAAAATATTCTGGCTCTGACTTTCATGAAAATTCACTGATTGATACCCGCGGTCTGATTGGAAGGTTTTTGTTCTTTTACCTGATACAACAAAATTGCCCCAATGAGAAACAGCAGAGAAATGGATATAATGCCTGCCCGGCTTGCGGTATCAGATGCATATCCGAAATGGCGAAACAACAGGGGCACACTGCCCATTAACACAGGTCCCAATACGGCGGCAAATTTGCCGAGCATATTGTAAAAACCAAAATATTCCGCCGATTTTTCGGGTGGAATAATCATGGCATAATACGATCTGCTCAGGGTTTGCACACCGCCTTGTGCCAGGCCGATCAGGGTTGCCAATATCCAGAATTCGACCCTGCTGGTGATAAATGCGCCGCCAATTGAAACGGCCAGATAAATGGCAAGGCCAATAAATATCGAAATTTTGGCCCCCAGGCGATTGCCCAGATGCCCAAAGGCAATGGCAGCGGGCAGCCCGATAAATTGGGTGATGAGCAGGGCGGCAATGAGATCATCTGGTTTAAATCCGAGCGACATGCCATAATCAACGGCCATGCGAATAACGGTGCCCACCCCGTCGATGTAGAACCAGTAGGCCACCAGAAACAGAAGCAGATTTTTCTGATGGCGAATTTCATGCAACGTGACCCAGAGTTGTTTTACCCCGCCAGAGATCATATTTAACTTGTTTTTGGGGGCGATATAAACGGGTTCTTTGACCATAACAAATAGCGGAATTGAAAAAATAGCCCACCAGATGGCCACGGTCATAAAAATCATACGCACGGCTTCGGTTGTGTCAGACAAACCAAATGTGGCCGGACTGAGCGACATCCAGACATTAATTGCACACAACAGCCCCCCGCCCAGATAACCATAGGCATACCCTAAAGCCGAGATATTGTGCAGTCGATCTTCTGAGGAAATATCGGTGATCAATGCGTCGTAAAAAATGATGCCTCCGGAAAACCCGACGTTGGCGCAGGAAAAAAAGAAAGCAGCCCAGGCCCAATCTCCCAGGCCAACAAAATAGAGGGCCGCAGTGGCAACAACGCCCAATACGGTAAAAAACAGCAGAAATTTTTTCTTAAATGCCCCCATATCGGCAACAGCCCCCAAAAAGGGGGCCAGAATGGCTACCAGCAAACCAGCCGCGGCATTGGCCAGGCCCAATCTCGCCGTGCTTAAGGTGGGATCGATGCCCACGCTCCAGTATTGTTTAAAAAAAATCGGAAAAAATCCCGCCAGAACACTGGTTGCAAAAGCCGAGTTGGCCCAATCGTACATCACCCAGGCAAAGATTGATTTTTTGTCGTTTTTATGCGTCATGAAAGATCCTGTTAACGGGTTCGGATTTGAGGTGAACAGGCGAAGGGGGGTTTTCCCATATCGCTGTATTTATTTTTGTTGCATCTTGTGTATTTCATTTTTATGATTATGGTTGTTATGGATCACATGTCCGGTTTGATTCACGACATGTTTTAACCTTATTAAGCGTTTCTATATTAATCATAATTAAAAATAAAGCCAGGGCATTTTTGCAATTACCCCTGGGGTTGATTTTTCTTGTTTCCAACTGTATTTTTAGCCCGTGTGATATCGCATGAAAAGATGCCTGAATTTTTTGACTAAGGAGGTCTTGCATGAAAATTTCAGAAGTAATTCGCGGTGATGTGGCAGTGCTGACGGTAACAGGGGCGCTGATGAGCGGGCCCGAAGTTGCCCCGTTTCAAGACCACATTAAGAGGCTTGTCAAAGACGGCATTCGCAATGTGGTGGTTGATTTTTCAAACGTCAAGTGGTTTGGCAGTTCCATGCTGGGCGTTTTAACAGCCAGTTTAACCACCTTGCGCAGCGAAGGGGGCGATTTGCGGCTAACGGGTGTGACCAAAAAAATTGAGAGCATTTTGATGGTAACCCGATTGGCGAGCATTTTCAGAACAATCGATACCGCTGATCGCGCGGTGGCCAGCTTTCAAACCGAACCCCCCGAACCGGCTCCCAAAGAAGAGTAAATCAGTTTTTGCCAGTTGATATACCCCGTGTCATAAAAAGGCGATTCATCACAATGAATCGCCTTTCTGTCACTTTTATCTGTCCGAGAATAGCATGACCTACCTCAAAGCCGTGCGAAATTGCTGTGATGTTTTAATGGATCGCGGCACCGACCGTTATGGGTCTGTCCATGCC
>CAXNEV010000153.1:0-8158 GCA_964200925.1 Candidatus Latescibacterota bacterium
CGGTTTGCGCACGCCACCAGGCGGTGGCACCGTGGCTGAGGAACAGAGTTATTCGATTTTGAGCGATGGGTCGTTTTACTGTGTTTATCGCACCATTGATGGTCATCCAGTTCATGCTTACAGCCGCGACGGCGGACACACATGGTCAATGCCCCGGTATAAAACATTTGATGATGGGCGCATGATGAAACACCCGCGCGCGGCCAATTTTGCGTGGCGATGCGAAAATGGGCATTTTCTCTATTGGTTCCACAACCACGGCGGGCGTTTTGTTCGCGAACATCCTCAACAGCGGTCAGTTGCTTATAACGACCGCAACCCTGTCTGGCTTTGCGGGGGTGTTGAAGCCGATGGCCCCGAAGGGAAAGTGATTCGCTGGACACAACCCGAAATTGCCATTTATGACGATGATCCTTATATCCGCATGAGTTATCCCGATCTCATCGAAGAAAACGGACGTTATTTTCTTGCCGAAACGCAGAAAGATATTGCCCGTGTCCATGAAATTGATCACACACTTTTTGACGGGTTGTGGGCTCAGTTTGACTGTGCTGAACTGGCGAAAGAGGGTCTGTTGCTCAATCTTTCTACTCCTATTCCAGAACAGATAGAGATGCCGGAATTGCCTGTTTTTAACGTGCGCGATTCACAAAGCCCGTACGGGCTAAAAGATTTGCGCAAGGGATTGAGCATCGATATTCATTTTAATCTGCCATTGATTGAGAAAAGCCTCATTCTTCTGGATAACCGCCTTGAAAACGGCCAGGGGTTTGCGCTTCAAACGACTTCTCGAAAAACGGTTGAAATCATCCTGAACGATGGTCGCACAGAATGTCGGTGGGATTGTGATCCCAACCTCATTTGTGAAGGACAAACCCATCACCTGGTGGTCATTGTGGACGGCGGTCCGAAAATCATCACGTTTGTTGTGGATGGCAAACTTTGTGACGGAGAAAATTTCCGGCAATTTGGCTGGGGGCGCTTCAATCCGCATTTGCGACATGTCAACGGCAGCAGTACTTTATCTGTCCATTACGCTGTTCGGTCTTTGCGGATTTACAACCGGTATTTGCGCACTTCTGAAGCCATTGGAAATTTTCGTTTTTTTAACAGGTAAACTTTATGCCCAAAATCACCGACATCAAATGCATTCGCACCCGATCCAATGGGTCGTGGCTCATTGTCAAAGTGTTCACCGATCAACCCGGCCTGTATGGCATTGGGTCTGCGTCGGATTACTTTCACGCCGATACGGTGCAAAAAGCCGTTGAAACGATCACACCCCGACTTATTGGCCGAGAAGCCGGGCACATTGAAGACAACTGGCAAAGCGTTTTTACCAGTGGGTATTGGCGCAACGGTTCTATTCTCAGCACCGCATTGGGCGGCATTGATATGGCGCTGTGGGATATTGCCGGAAAAGAAGCGGGGTTGCCCGTTTATCGCTTGTTGGGCGGGCCGTGCCGTGCGGCTGTGCCCTGTTATGCCCATGCTGCGGGAAACGATTTGCAAGCGCTTGAAGACGATGTGCGTCGTTATATGGAAGAAGGCTATCAGGTGATTCGCTGCCAGCTTGGGGCGTATGGCGGGGGTGGGTTTATTGGCCCTGATGATTTTGCCCCACCAGAAAACGCCTGGACACAAAATCACTTTTTTGACGATGAAGCCTATTTGGAAAACATTCCAGATATGTTTGATTATTTGCGGTCCAAACTCGGTTTCAAAATCAAACTTACACACGACGTGCACTCACACCTGCGCCCGCACAATGCCGTTGCGTTGTCCAAACGGCTGGAACCCTATCGGCTCTTTTTTCTGGAAGACGTTTTGCCACCCGAACATATTGCCTATTTTCGACTCATTCGCCAGCAATGCACCACGCCGCAGGCGATGGGTGAGCTGTTTACCAGTCCCCATGAGTGGATGCCTTTAATCACCGACAAACTCATCGACTTTATCCGCGTGCGCATCTCCAAAGGCGGCGGCATTACGCAATGCCGAAAAATTGCCACCCTGTGTGAATGGCATGGGGTTCACACTGCCTGGCAAGAGGGGGGCGACAATGATCCTGTGAATCAGATGGCCGCCTGCCACCTCGATCTGGCTACCTGGAACTTTGGCATTCAGGAAGAAAACCATTTTCGGCCCGAAGAATACGATCTTTTTCCCGGCCATGCGGTGCTCAAAGGCGGGTATTTGTATGCCAACGACCAGCCCGGTTTGGGCATTGATATTGATGAAGAAAAAGCAAAAGCCATTGTCGATCCCGAAAAAGCGTCCAAATCTCGCCTCATGGGATTGGACCGTCGGATTGATGGGTCAGCCGTGCGGCCATAAGGAAGTTATAAGAAATATCATTTGCTTAAAAACAAAAGGCGGCTTTATGCTGCCTTGAAACAAACGCGATATTCATAGCTTCTTACGCAACCAAAAGTCGCCTGCCTTTTGGTTCGGGAATGAGATTGCCAAATTCTTTTGCGGTATCCATCCACAATTGCATTCATGGAGAACACAATGGGTTCATTTATAGTTAGTGATGCACAGATTGCGCAGTTTCAAAACGATGGGTTTTTGATGGTGCCTCATCTTTACGATGCCGAAGAGATGGATTTGTTGCTCAAAATTGCACGTGCCGATCAGGAAAAAGCCAGCATGGTGCGCACCACACGCGATGCCGAAGGCGGTGAAAGCAAATTGTGGCTCACTTCTGAAACCAATCGCGATGATGTGTACAATGCTGTTTGTCACGGTCGGCGAATGGTTGATACGATGGAAAAACTGATGGGCGACGAAGTGTATCTCTACCACTATAAAATGATGGTCAAAGAACCCCGTGTGGGCGGTGCCTGGGAATGGCATCAGGATTATGGCTACTGGTATAACAACAACTGTTTGTATCCCGACATGGCCAGTTGTATGATTGCGGTGGATCGCGCCTATAAGGGCAACGGATGCTTGCAGGTGCTCAAAGGGTCGCACAAACTGGGCCGCGTTGAACACGGGCGCTTTGGCACCCAAACGGGCGCAAATCCCGACCGCGTGGTTTTGATCAAACAGCATCTTGAATTGGTCTATTGTGAAATGCAACCGGGCACAGCCCTGTTTTTTCATGCCAATTTGCTGCATCGTTCCGATCCCAATAAAAGTGACGATCCCCGCTGGACGCTTATCTGTTGTTACAACACACGGCACAATCCCTGTGACGATAAACCCGGTCATCCCAGTTATCGCCTTCTTGAAAAGTGGGATGATACGCGTGTTAAGGAACTCGGCAAGGAACAACTGGCATCTTTACAACCGGCATGACAGGATGTGCGGGTTGGGCCATTTTCAACAAAGCCATAACAAAAGCCGCTGGTTACAAACCAGCGGCTTTTCTCACATGCTCACAAACCTGACCTCAATACGGTTGGTCTGATTTACTTCTGTGTAATTGAAACAACATCGGGCATTATGTTCTGGGTGGATATTGGGGAGGGGGTGTATGGCGGGGCATTTGTTTGTGGTTTCATAGGCACAGGTCTATCTAATGGTTTTTGATCCAGACGGTTACCCAATATCAATGTCAGCACAACACCACCGACAAAGGCACCCCAAAAATGCCGTTTGCCCGACAATAGTGCAATCAAACCAGCGAGTAACCCATTGCTTAACACACCTGTAATAATCAACTCGTTGCTGCCGGGTGCGGTATAACGCTGGCGCTGTTTGGGAATGAATATCAGGCGCAACACATTGCCAACCATAGTTCCTACTATGGCAATTCCAAAGATAAAAACGGCAGTAAAAAGTTGGAAAATCATCGCACCATCCTTTCCATAACGCTTGAATTTATTGGGTATCATATCCCTTGCCAACTCAAGTCTTAAACCCCCCGTCGCGTGCCTGACGGGCCATTTCGGCATTGAGTTTTGGGGCGGGGTCTTCCCAACCTGCTGGTTTGAGAATTTTGCCATCTTCCCGGCGAAGCACCTTGCCATTGACCACCTTTTGCATATTGGCTGCGTGTACAATCTCAAACAGCGGATCGAGATTAACTCCGTTGCGCACGGCAAAATCACAAATGTAATAAATGGCATCCACCAGGGCATCGGCCTGTTCGGTCACTGTTTGGGCCTGTTCGAGTTCATCCATTTCATCGTTGACCATTGTTCGGATAAATGCCACACCTTCCGGCGTCATTTTTTGAGGGTGGTTGGGCAAATTGTCGTTACAAGCTTTTGTAAATTCGCGCACCTGGGTGGTGTATCCCATTCGATTTTGTCTCCGAAACAAGAGGAAAACGGACGATGGACATGAAAACACGTTGGAACGTTAGAACGTTGAACGTTAACATCTTGAAAACCAAGCGACTGCGATTCTATTGAGGTAGGGTGGAACGTGCAAACGTGCTTTCATCCAATATCTATCGTCAAAAATGCAAGTTTGTTATCTGAAATACAATAACTACGGATGCACCACCTGACCAACCACATTGGCATCTGTTGTGCGTTTGGCTTCCTGGTATGATGTCAAATTGACTTCCGTTGTGTGTTCGGGCTGTAAGATGATTTTGCAGGCCTGGCCATTGTTGAGCAAATCGATGGCCTGATCAATTTGATCAAATCGCATTTTTCGGGTAATCAACGGGCGCAGGTCAACCACGCCGCTTTCCAGCAACCAGCGGGTTTTATACCACGTGTCCCAAATGCGGCGGCCATTGAGCGCAAATACGGTCAGATTTTTGAAAATCATTTTTTGGGCCACATCAATTTCCACTGGCCCCGAAGGGATGCCAAACAACGTCATGCGCCCACCATTGCGCACGGCAGAAAAAGCGTCGTTAATGGCCTGAGGTGCCCCGCTCATCTCCAGCACAATATCCACCCCAAACCCTTCGTTGGCCTCCAACAGCCACTCTACTGCACTTTCGCCGCGTTTGGGGGCATAGGTTTTGGTGGCGCCCATGGCCCAGGCCAGGCCCAGCCGAAAATCAACGGGATCGATGGCAAAAACCGCCCCTGCGCCTGAAGCGCGGGCAATGCCAATGCTAAACAGGCCAATTGGGCCACACCCAAAAACGGCCACTGTTTGTCCGGCAAGATCGTGCGACAATGTGGCAAATACCGCATTGCCAAAGGGTTCTTGCAAGGTGGCGATTTCAGAAGGCAACTTGGCCCGGTTATTTTGCCAGATCACCGATGCGGGCACCGCCACATATTCGGCAAAAGCCCCATCGCGATCAACGCCTAAAATTTGTGTGGCCGGGCACATGTGAGCCTGACCGGTGCGGCATTGAAAACAGTGTCCGCACGTCACATGGCTTTCAGCAGAAACATAATCGCCCACATGCACCTGTTCCACGGCACTGCCCACCTCAACCACTGTGCCGGCAAATTCATGGCCCAGTGTGATTGGCGGTTTGATGCGATTGCGGCTCCAATCGTCCCATTTGTAAATGTGAAGATCTGTGCCACAAATACTGGCAGCTTCAACGCGCACAAGCACATCGTGAGCACCCGGCTTTGGAATGGCGACCTCTTCAACGATCAAACCAGGTTCGGCAGCGGGCTTGCGAATGGCTTTCATCATTTCAGACATAACATCCTCCTTCAGCCGCCAATAAAAAAACCGGGCTAAAAACCCGGAATTGCGGCTTTTTAGCAATTGTTTTACGTGGCTGCAATACACCTCAAATGACCACGCGTGATTGGAATGTTGCACAAATAAAATGCGATTGCGTCATTTTGTCAATTTGAAAATGGGTTTGGCGTTGACACATTGAAGGTGTTTGTGTACTCTTTGTGAACCCATATCAAAAGAAAAGTATTTGTGTGTTTGGAGGTCATTGTGAAACGCCTTTTGATCGGTTTATTATTGGTCTTATTGTGTCAGCAAGCCGTACATGCAACCCCTTCTGCAAGGCAAACGGGTTTTGTTTTGTTGCAAGAAGGCGTGGGCGCACGCGCTGCAGGCATGGGCGAAGCCTACACCGCTGTTGTTGGCGATCAAACATCTGCCTTTTGGAACCCGGCAGGCGTGGCGGCTTTGCAAGGCAAAGACTTTGTTTTAATGCACCACAGTTCGATTCAAGGCATCAAACAGGGGTATGGTGGATGGGCCTATGGAAATGAAAAACGCGGACTGGCATTGAGCCTGAATATCTGCGGCGCGGGGGGATTGGAAGGGCGAACAGGCCCCACAGCAGACCCCCTGGGCACTTTCAGTCTCTATGATCTTGACGCAGGCCTGTCTTATGCCCAGCGATTTGGTCAGCGCGTTTATGTTGGTTTCAACATTCGCGCTTTGTACGAAACCATTGGCCCAGAAAGCGCCTGGGGCACAGGGGTTGATATTGGCCTTTTATATCGCCTGCCCCTGAATGGTTTAACACTTGGGGCAGTCTATCGCAATTTGGGCCGCATGCAACCCCTCGATCAAGCGCGCATTCCCTTGCCGCGCATCTTCAGAGTTGGCACAGCCTATACCCGGGGTGCCTGGGCAGGGGCTGTGGATGTGCGCCTGCCCGAAACGGGGGCAAAAGGCATTCATTTTGGCCTGGAATACGCCGTCAAAAAACAGCTCTTTTTGCGCGGTGGTTATCAAACAGGCCACGACACACGCGATGTGTTTTTTGGGCTTGGCCTGGTGCGCAAAAACTGGCGCATCGACTATGCGTTTGTTCCCACCCATATGGGACTGGGCAGTTCACATCGGATGGCTGTGGGCATTCGATAAAAATTCTCGATCCTGTATCTTTTTTTGAGGTTATTGTGTCTGAATATTTTGATGAACGCAAAAACATGCCTGTGCCAGAACCACCAGTTTATAACACCTATGTTCCCTATGCGCCAGATCCACCCGAACGGGTCTGGTTGCATATCGTTTTATTTTTGGCCACTGTTTATACCACCACGTTTGCCGGTATGCTGATGTCTGATCTGCAAGGACAAATACCGCCTGATGACTGGACTGTGTTATTCGATCCGCGCTACCTCATTTCTGGCCTGCCCTTTTCCATCACTTTGCTCGCTATATTGGGCATTCATGAAATGGGACATTATCTGGCGGCACGGCACTGGGGTGTCAAAGCAACTCTGCCCTACTTTATTCCTTTTCCACTCTCTTTGATTGGCACATTGGGCGCAGTTATCAAATTGCGGTCACGCATGCCCAATCGCCGGGCCCTCATCGACATTGGCGCATGGGGTCCTCTGTCGGGTTTTGTGGTGGCTGTTGTCGCTCTTGGGATCGGATTGACCATGTCTGAGGTTGTGGCAACACGCGGTATTCCCGCAGGATCCATGTCTTTGGGTGATTCGCTGTTGTCGGCCTGGATTGGCCAACTCGTTGTTGGCGATTTGCCCGAAGGATATGATGTCATGTTGCATCCCATTGCGTTTGCCGGGTGGTTGGGTTTGTTTGTCACCGTTTTGAATTTGTTGCCGATGGGTCAGTTTGATGGTGGGCACATTGTCTATGCCATTTTTGGCCATCGCCACATCCTCATCTCGCGTTTAACCCTGATTGGCCTTGTTTTGTTCTGGGCGTTTGGCCCACCTTATGACTGGTGGCATGAGCCATCCATGTTTTCAGCCTGGGAAACCACGCGCTGGCCTGGGTGGTTGATCTGGATGCTCATGGCCTTGTTCATGGGCCGACAGCATCCCCCAACAGAAAATCCGTTTGTCGAATTAGATCCACCGCGCCGCTGGATCGGCTATATTTCTTTGGCCATTTTTGTTTTGTGTTTTATTCCCATACCCATACAGGTTCATTAACCCAGATAACCCTCCCTGATTCACCGTTTTTGATCCTATGGCAAAACAGCAAAAAAAACCGTCTACTCGCCAGAGCAAACCCCGAGTTATGGCACGTCCCAAACGGGATTCTACCCACCACTTGTGGGCTGTGGTATGCGGATTCATTTTGCTGGCAGCAGGTTTGGCCATCTGGTTTTGGCGGCCCATGCCCACCTACCATACCGAAGAAACAGAAACCTCGCAGGGCTGGAAGGCCGGCCCTGGTGATGCGGAGGCTTTTTCCGATACGCTGGCTGTACAGGCGCGGCGCACCCTGATTGGTCTGGGCGTTCCCGAAGAGGTCATCAATATTGTGAAATTGCCCGATAATCGCGGCAGTTACATGCGATGGGAGGTGCGCTCAGATGTTCCCGGGG
>CAXNEV010000154.1:0-8137 GCA_964200925.1 Candidatus Latescibacterota bacterium
ATTTTTCTTCGACATGGGCGCGCGTAATTTTCAAATCTTCGGCAACCTCAGATAAGGCATCGCGAAGACGCTGCACCTCAAAGGGGATATCGCGGCCTTCCACACGGCGATAATCGACCCAAAAATCAGCGGGATCATGCAAAAACACAGGCCCAATGGCGATGCCCGGTGATGCTTGTATGCCTTTGAGTTCTATCATAAAAAACGACCTTAAAATTCATGCCCAAAAACAACTCGAAACCTTCAATCAAAATGCGATTCGATCATGTCAACCAATTTGTGCAAGGCATCCATTTCATCTTCGCCTTCTGCTTTCACCTTAATCACAGACCCCACTTCTGCCGCCAGCATCATCACCCCCATGATGCTTTTGCCATTGATGGCCAGCCCGTCTTTTTCCAGCGTGATTTCAGAAATAAATTTAGAGGCTGCCTGAACCAGAAGCGCAGAAGGCCGCGCGTGAATGCCCAATCGATTTTTAACTGTAGCGTGTTTTTCCTGCATGTGCTTCCACCAGATGTAAAAACGTCCAAAATGAAATTTTTCAATTTTTTAAGCTAATCAATTACGCCATATAAATCAAGTATCAGCTATCAATCGCAAAATCTGGGCTTCATCGTTGACATGCCCGCACCCTCCGGGTTTGGTGCATGTAAGAGCTGCACACCCACTGGCAAATTGCACACTGCGCGTCAAAGTCCACCCATTTAAATACGCATAAATCAACCCGGCGCGAAACGCATCACCTGCCCCGGTGGTATCGCGCGTTTCCACAGCGTAAATAGCCTGGTCAAAACTGTGCCCGTTTTCCAGAAAAACCCGACAGCCCTTTGATCCCTGTGTGATCACCACCGTTTGAACCCCGGCTTTGAGCAAACCCAAAGCCACATCTGAATGAGAGCCTGTGTTGTGCCGACGCATAAACCCGGCCGAATTGATCACCACATCGCACAAACTGGCCAGAGGATGGGCAGGCGCCAGTTCAATGGCAAAAACCGAAATTTCTTTTTCGCGAGCCATCCTGGCGGCTTTGATGGCATTGTCACCCAAAAAGGGATCCACCGACAAAAGCCTCACCCCGTCAAAGTCGCGATCGGTTAACGGGCGACTGCGCAAATCGGGAAAAAAACCGCAAATGCTGCGCGCCCCATCTCTGTCCGATAACACCACGGCATGGCCGGTGCGCACACCCAATTCAATGTCTATTCCGCGCACATCCACAGGATATTGCCTTATGGCACGCAAAAAAATACCCCCTCGACGGTCTTCTCCCAACGTATTGCCCATCAACTTAACATCCACCCCAAGCCCACTAAGCGTTACAGCCGTATTGGCCGCTTCTCCCCCAATATATTCTTCATCGGACAAAATTCGCGTGTGCCCATCTTTTTCGGGCAACTCGACAATTTGCACAACCTGGTCCACACCCATCACCCCATAACACAACACCTTCCCCAATGTGTTTTGCCCCATGCCTTCTCCTGCAAAAAAAACCCGCCAGCAAAGTGGCGGCCTCTACAACAAAGAAAATCCCGGCATATCCGCTCATCAGCCCACCTGATGCACCGTTGCGGCAAAATCGCGAATCAACCCGGCATCCCAACGGTTCTCTTCAAAGATGCTGCCAATCACCACAAACGAAGCCCCCAATCGCACGCGCTTTCCCGCTTCTTCGGGTTTGCGAATGCCTCCGCCCACAATAATGGGAATCGACACATAATCACACACAGCCTGCACCATGGCTTCCGGAACCATGTGTTCTGGCCCACTGCCCGCGTCTAAATACACGCATTGCATGCCCAAATACTGAGCCGCCAGCGCATGGGCCATGGCTATTTCGGGCTTGTTGCGCGGCAAAGGCCTGGTATTGCTGATGTATTCAGTTGTGGTTTGCTGGCCCGAATCCACCAGCATATATCCCGTTGAAATGGGTTCCAAACCATGTGCTTTTAACAGCGGAGCGGCTTTGACATGTTGCCCGATCAACAGTTCTGGATTGCGACCGCTGATGAGCGACAAAAACAAAATGGCATCGGCCGAGGCCGAAATCTGGCTGGTATCCCCCGGAAAAATAATCACCGGAATGCCCACGGCGCTTTTGACCTCGCGCACCATGCGATCAAAATTGGTCGACAACAAAAAACTGCCACCGATCAAAATGGCATCGGCGCCGTTTTGTTCACACGTTAACGCCGTGCGGGCCAAATCGTTTTTATCCAACCGATCCGGATCGATATAGGGCAAAAAACCAGCACCCCGGCGATCTCGGGTTTTGAGCAGCAGTTCAAAAGTTGACATAAACCCCTTATGCCCCCACCAGGGTTTTCACAATGCCAGGCACCAAAGACAGAGCCTCATCCATTTTTTCGGGAAATTTTCCACCCGCCTGTGCCATATGAGGCCGCCCCCCGCCACTGCCACCCACCAATTGAGCCACGGCTTTCACAACAGCCCCGGCCTGAATGCCTTTTTGAACAAGATCGTCGGTCACCACGGCAATCACAGAGGCCTTTCCATTTAAATTGGCCCCAATCACACCCACGCCATGGGTTCCCAAAACATTGCGCAACCCATCGGCCATATCGCGAAAAGCATCCATATCAACCGGACTAACCTGCGCGGCCACCACGCGCACGTCTCCAACATGGTGTGCTTGCCCCACCAGATCGCTCATTTGCGCCCCCGAATGTTCGCGGCGAAGCCCCTGCAACTCTTTCTCCAGTTCTTTGTTGCGCAGCAGCAATTGTGATACTTTTTCGGCCATTTCTGCCGATGTGGCATGCAACAAATCTCCCAACTGGAACAAAATCTGGCGATGCGACCGCACGAACCCTTCGGCCCCCGGCCCGGTAACTGCTTCGATGCGACGCACACCGGCCGCTGTGCCCGTTTCCTGTACCACTTGAAACAAACCCACCTGACCTGTGTTGTTGAGATGTGTGCCTCCGCACAGTTCAAGGCTAAAATCGCCCACGCGCACCAAACGCACCACCTCGCCATATTTTTCGGTAAACAACATCATGGCACCCAATTGGCGTGCCCGGTCAATATTGGCAAGGGAAATGTCAACGGATAGATTCTGGCGCACCACCTCATTGACAATGCCTTCAATGTCTTCCAGTTGAGAAAAACTGAGCCCTTCAAAATGCGTAAAGTCAAAACGCAACCGGTCTGGGGTGACCAGTGACCCGGCCTGATGGACATGATCACCTAACACCCGGCGAAGGGCACGGTGCATCAAATGCGTAGCGGTGTGGTTGCGCGCAGTATCCAATCGCGCCTGCCCATTGACTTCTGCTTTTACAGCTTGCCCCTTGAGAGCCTCAGCCACCCCCTCCATTAAACGACCGCGGTGTACAATGGCTTCCCCATTTTTAAAAGTGGTATCCACTTCAAACCGGAAGCCATTGCCCACAATCACACCTTTATCGCCCACCTGTCCGCCGGATTCAGCATAAAAGGGCGTGGTATCCAGATACACATCCACAGCCCCGTTTTGAGCCGATTGCCAGGCCACCACATAGGCATCTGTAAATAGGGTTTCATATCCGACAAAAACCGAATGTTTGACGGGCAAAAAACCTTCTTCGACCACAGATTGTGCCGCAAATTGCCCTTTGCCAGCCTCGCGGGAACGCGCCTGTTGTGCGGCCATTTCGCGCTCAAACCCAGCCACATCCACCCCAATGCTTTTTTCTGCGGCCATCAACTGCGTCAGATCAAGCGGAAAACCATAGGTATCGTACAGGCGAAAAGCATCGCTACCAGAAATGTGGCCTTTTTGACTGACTGTTTCAAAAATTTCCAACCCGCGATCTAAGGTTTTGCCAAATCCTTCTTCTTCGGATTTGATCACCCGCGCAATGTGATCCTTTTTTTCCACCACTTCTGGAAAAGCATTGCCCATCACATTGGCCACCACATCTGTCAGCTGATAAATAAACGGATCGTGCATGCCCAGCGTGTGTCCAAAACGCGCCGCACGGCGCAAAATGCGCCGAATGACATATCCTCGGCCTTCATTGGAGGGCAAGGCCCCATCGGCAATGGTAAAACACAGCGTGCGAACATGATCGGCAATCACCCGCATGGCCACCTGGTGCTCAGCATTGTAGGGTTTTTTGGCAATTTCGCTGATTGCACCAATGATGGGCAAAAACACATCTGTATCGTAATTGCTTTTCACACCCTGCAAAACCGAACAGATGCGTTCAAAGCCCATGCCCGTATCCACATGTTTGTCGGGCAAGGGTTGCAACTGGCCATCGGCCTGCCGATTAAACTGAATAAATACCAGGTTCCAGATTTCTACATAATCCGGCCCATCCAGATCGGGCACAGCGGCCTGATGATCCGGATCATCACCCACGTAATAGTGAATCTCTGAACATGGCCCACAAGGCCCTGTATCTCCCATTTCCCAAAAATTGTCCGATTTGCCCAAACGCAACACGCGCTCTTTTGGCAGTTCTGTTACCCGGGGCCACAGCGCTTCGGCCTCTCCATCCGGGGCCAATCCATCCGCCTCATCACCGCCAAATACCGTGGCCCACAACCGATTTTTGGGCACTCCCCACACCCCTGTCAACAATTCCCAAGCCCAGGTTATGGATTCTTCTTTGAAATAATCGCCAAACGACCAGTTGCCCAGCATCTCAAAAAAGGTGTGGTGGCTGGGGCTAAAACCCACTTCTTCCAGGTCGTTGTGTTTGCCCGACACACGCAAACACTTCTGCGTGTCCACCGCGCGGGTATATGGCCGCCTCCCGGCCCCCAAAAACACATCCTTAAACTGGTTCATTCCGGCATTGGTAAACAACAATGTGGGATCATCAAGCGGCACCACTGGCGCACTTTTCACCCGTGTGTGGGATTTGGATTCAAAAAATTTCTGAAAGTCTTCGCGAATTTTTGCAGAGGTTCTCATCTTTATATTTTCTATCTGTGTTTATCTGTGGTTATCTGTGGTTATCTGTGGTTTCCGACCCTATCTCTTTCCAAACAACCTGAGCAGCTGCCCGTGCAACCGATGCATCAAACCCGCGCCGCCCTAAAAACCCATACATGCGGGACAGGGCTTTGTCGCGTGGCAATCCGCAATATCGGTGTGCCCGGCGAACCAGCATATCTGTGGCTGTGGCCACCGGATCTGCTTCGGCAAACATGTCATCAAGCACTTCAACCACAATGGCTTCGGGCACGCCGCGTCGTTTTAAATCGCGCAATAACAACATGCGCCCGGCCGGTTTCAAACGCATCCGCTCTTCGACAAACTGCCGCGCAAACCGCCGATCATCAATCAAGCCCAACCGATCCAGCGTTTTTAATGTTTCGACAACGGCCTGCTCACTACAATCTTTTGAAAACAGCTTATCTTGAATTTCCCGTTGTGTGTAGGCCCGCCCACTCAGCAGGCGCAAAGCTATATTTTTGGCCTTTTCAACGGCTTCATCTCTTTGAAAAAGCTTTGCAGATTCTGGATGCAGTTTCACAACATCAAACCCCTGTACAATAAAAAGGATAACAGGGCGGGCTACATAAAATAGGAAAACTTACCCTGTTATCCAAGTGTAAAATGTGCATTTCCCAGACCTTGAACGCCCAGTTAAATCTGGATCAATATCTTCAATTGCCGTCAGGCCTTCTCTTCTTCCAGTTCTGTCTCTGTTTCCTCTTCAATTTCGATTTCGGCCTTGTTGTCAACGGGCAACCCCACAGTCTGGCGCACTTCGCGTTCAATTTTGGCAGCAATTTTTGGATTTTCTTGCAAATAGCGTTTTACATTTTCACGCCCTTGCCCCAAACGCTCATCGCCATAAGAAAACCAGGTGCCACTTTTTTTGATCATGCCATGCAGTTCAGCCATATCGATCAGGCTACCCTCTTTGGAGATGCCTTCACCGAACATCAAATCAAATTCACACTCTTTAAATGGCGGGGCCATCTTGTTTTTGACCACGCGCACTTTCACGCGGTTGCCAATTACTTCCTGCCCATCTTTAATGGAACCCACGCGTCGTATGTCCAGGCGCACAGAGGCATAAAAAGGCAACGCACGCCCCCCAGTGGTGGTTTCTGGGTTGCCAAACATTACGCCAATTTTCATGCGAATCTGATTGGCAAAAATGACGCATGTTTTGGAACGGCTGATAGACCCGGTCAGTTTGCGCAGAGCCTGCGACATCAACCGCGCATGCAGCCCCATGTGTGAATCGCCCATTTCCCCTTCCAGTTCAGCGCGCGGCACCAGTGCTGCTACCGAGTCGAGGGCCACCACATCAAATGCACCACTGCGCACCAGCGTATCGGTAATTTCCAGAGCCTCTTCACCTGTATCGGGCTGAGAGATCAACAAATTTCCAAGATCAACCCCCAAACGCTCGGCCATATCGACATTGAGTGCGTGTTCGGCATCGATAAAAGCGGCTGCCCCGCCGCGTTTTTGAGCTTCGGCAATGGTGTGCAAAATCAGCGTTGTTTTGCCCGATCCTTCCGGCCCAAAAACTTCAACGATGCGCCCGCGCGGCACTCCCCCCGACCCCAGTGCCACATCTAAAGCCAAAGACCCTGTGGGAATAATTTCAATGGGCACGCGCTTGGATTTGTCACCACCCAGGCGCATAATCGCCCCTTGACCGAATTGTTTTTCAATTTGAGCAATTGCCTGATCGATGGCCTTGGTTCGACCTTCGGCATCACGTTTGGCCATAATGGCCCTCCTTGTGAGGGAATATAGGGATCACGGTGCAGCCCATAGCACTTTGCGTGCTTCGTTGATTTTCTGCACCGCACGAAGTCACATGCCAAGTATAGTGAACGTTTGTATATGAGTCAAGAATCATTTTTACCATCTATCAAAATTGTTCTCAACCGGGAATATACAGCCCATTCTGGCTGCAAATCACTTTTCATAACCACCATGCGATCTACCCAATTGTTTCACCGATAGAGGCAATTCAATGGCTATAAATGTCCGAATGTTGGCCATACCAAGAACATTCCGCGCAATATCAAATTGCCATAAATCCCAGCAAAAATATCGTCCATCACAATGCCCCATCCACCGGGCAACCTTTCGGCCTGTCGTGCGGGAGAAGGTTTGACAATATCCAGTATGCGAAACACAAAAAACCCCACAATGCCCAACAACACCGATTGCGGCAAAAAACACACCGTCACAAAAAAACCTGCCACTTCGTCAATCACCACATATCCTGGATCTTTGCCCCAGGCTTTTTCTCCGGCACCGGATACATAAACCCCAATCAAAAAAACACCCACCAGCACCCCCACCCACGCCCAAAATTGCAAAGGCGGCAGCAGGCAATAAATCACCAGTGCCACCGCCGTGCCAGCCGTGCCGGGTGCCACAACAGAATACCCCGAAAAAAATCCGGTTGCGATCAACCGGATTAAAAAGGGCGGCTCACCCATTTGCAAAAAACACTCCTCAATTGGTCACAATGTTTTGCGATTCTCAATCAAATACCGAACCCCCGACACCACGGCCAGAATCGTCACCGAGGCCACCAACCCATTGAGCACCAAATAAGACACATCGCCCACCAGCACCACTGGTTCTGCGGCCAGTTTGGCAGTAACCACTCGCACATTCATAAACACCAGAATGCCAAAAATGAGCACCAGTTGCAACATCGTTTTCCACTTGGCCAACTGCGATGTCACCACATGGTGCCCCCGGTGAATGGCCACCATGCGCAAAACAGTAATGACCAGGTCGCGCATCAGCATGGCCCCCACCAACCACGCTTCAACCATGCCCAACATGACAAAGGATATCAACGCCGATGAGACCAGCAATTTGTCGGCTAATGGGTCCATAAACCGACCAAAACTGGTCATGGTACCGCTGCGCCGGGCAATTCTTCCATCGTAAAAATCGGTGAGCGATGCTGCTGTAAACACCACCAGGGCAAGGATTTTACAATACCAGCTATCGGCAAAAATAAGCCCCAAAAAAACCGGTGTCAAAATTATGCGCAAAACGGTCAGCACATTGGGCAAGGTCAACAAGCGATCTGTCATACCGGAGTCTGGCATGGGCAATTGATTGGATTGAAGGGTATTCAACCGTGCCATTTGTTAATACTCCCGACGCCCTTCCAACGCGCGTGCA
>CAXNEV010000155.1:0-8096 GCA_964200925.1 Candidatus Latescibacterota bacterium
GAAGATGTGCGGGCCCTTTCGCCCAATGTGGCGGTGATTCCCATTGGGTCAACCGAGCCGCATGGGCCGGCTTTGCCATATGGAACCGACAGTTTTCAGGTGGAGCATGTGGCGTATGGGGGCACGCGAAAAGCCAATGAATTGGGTGGGCGCGTGGTGTGTTTGCCGACATTGCGGATCAGTTTGAACAACAATTTTCGGGTCTTTCCGTTTGCGTGCCGGTTGCAGGTGCCCACCTTTATGGCGCTGCTAAAAGATCTGGTGGCAATGTGCCGTGCAGAAAATGTGCATCGGATTTTATTTTTAAATGGACACGGTGGCAACCCCGATGTGATTCGGGCGGTGCAGCGCGATCTTGCGGCTCAAGATAGGTTGTTTACATGCATGATTCACGGGGCACAATGCGCTTCGGCAGAAGCAAAAGCAGTGTGGGAAAATCGCAGCGATCACGCCGGGGAAGAAGAGACCTCGCAAATTTTATTTTTGCGGCCCGATCTGGTTCGAAAAGACAAGATCACAAACAACCCGGTTCGGCAACCTCGGCTGGAGACGTTGCGCGAATTTAAAGCCGATTTTGTGCGGCCCTGGCATTTGTATTTGCCCACATCGGCCGGGGGTGATGCCACAAAAGCTTCGGCTGAAAAGGCCGAAATTGTTTACAAATCGGCCATTGAAGGCACCGGTCAATTGCTGGCAGAATTATCCCTGTCGCCTGATACAGATACCTTTCCTTATTGATATTTTTTTGGAGAACAAAAAATGATCACGTATGATATGCTGGGTGTGAAGCCTTTTATTAATGCCAGCGGTACGATTACAACGCTGGGTGGCAGTTTGATGGATGCTGAAGTGATTGATGCGATGCGAGCAGCGGCTGGTGCGTTTATTGATTTAAACGATCTGGTGGTCAAGTCGGGCGAATATCTGGCCAAACGGATTGGCGTGCCTGCGGCATTTGTTTCATGCGGGGCAGCCAGTGGCATGCAGCTTGCGGCTGCTGCGTGTTTGACCGGCACCGACCCCAAAAAGGTACAGGCATTGCCCCATACAGATGGGTGGAAAAACGAGTTTGTGATCAGCATGGTGGATCGCCACACGTATATTCACCAGGGCATTGAAGTTTGTGGCGGCAAGCTGGTTCGAGTGGGCAATGAGCATGCCGTGACCAGTGCCGATCTGGTGGGTGGCATTGGCGAGCGCACGGCGGCTGTCGTTCATTTTTTGGGCAAACAGAGCAAGGCACAGTTGCGCGAAGTCATTGAAGGGGCGGCCCAAAAGGGTGTGCCGGTGATGGTGGATGCGGCGGCGCAGTTGCCCCCGCGTTCCAATTTGACCGAGCTTGTTGATATGGGTGCAAGTTTGGTGATATTCAGTGGCGGCAAAGGGATGTGTGGCCCGCAGAACTCTGGATTGGTGGTTGGCAAAAAAGAATATGTGGAGGCGGTGCGGCTCAATTCAAGCCCTCATTCGGGCATTGGCCGGGGGATGAAAGTGGGCAAAGAAGAAATTTTGGGATTGGTGACGGCGGTGGACCGGTTTTTGAATCGCAGCGATGAAGAAGATCGCGCGGTGTGGTTCAAACAAGCCTCTTATGTGGCCAATGCATTAGAGGGTGCACCGGGTGTGCGGGCCTATGTGATGATGGAAGGGCAAGATGCCGCGCCCGATTTTGCGCCCCGTGCTTATGTCGATATGCCTGCAGATCGGTGTTCTGGCATTATTCAGGCTTTGCGCGAAGGGAATCCTTCGGTGGTGGTGCGGCGCAGTACAAATGGCATTCTGGTTGATCCGATGACGATGCAACAGGGCGAAGAGCGCGTGGTGGCACAGCGGTTGAAATCGGTGCTGGCGGAAGGGCGTTAACAGGTTGAAACGTTAAAGGCGTTTGGGTTGCGTTGGAAGGTTGGCCAGAACGTGCAAACGTTTAAACGTGCCAACGCGTTTTGCGACGATGGCACAAATGTGCCACAATTCGATTCTCCCAAAAACAAAGGTGGTCTGTGTTGATGGATGCACATTTTCATTTGACGCACAAAGGGCGCACGGTTGAAGAAACGATTGCGCATATTGAGACGATTGGTGCCGAGAAGGCTGTGATTTTGCCGATTGAAGATGGCGACAATGAGTTTGGTTGGATGACCGAAGATGTGGTGCGGGCCTATTGGCGGTTTCCTGAGCGCATCATTCCGTTTTGCCATGTGGATGTAACACGAGACGATGCCGTAGCTGAACTGGAGCGCCGTGCGGCAACGGGAGTTTTTAAAGGATATGGGGAACAAAAACAACATGTGCGTTTAAATGATCCGCGTTTGGAACGCATTTTACATGTGTGCAACGATCTGGCCTGGCCTGTGACCTGGCATTTTCAGGATGGCACAAAAGGATACAATCAGGGGCTGGATCATTTAGAGACGTTGTTGAAACAGTTTCCAAAGGTTCGGTTCATTGGGCATGCGCAGTCGTGGTGGACGCACATCAGCGCCGATGTGCCACCTCCTGAGGTGACGTTGTATCCCACCGGGCCGGTCAAACCGGGTGGGTTGATTGACCGGTTGCTTGGGGATTATGACAATCTGTTTGCCGATTTATCGGCCGGATCTGGATTGGGGGCACTCACGCGCGATGAAGATTTTACAGTGGGATTTTTGGCGCGGCATGCCAAAAAATTGATGTTTGCAACCGATTGTTCGTGTATGGATGGCAAAGGGGCAGGCGTAAACAGTGGAATGTGTTTTGCCCAAATGAGCGTACCGTTTTTAAAAAAGATTGTGTCAGATGAAAACGCGCTCAACGACCTGTTGCACCACAATGCCGTGCGAATTTTGAAATTGTAGCGGCCATCGAAAATCAGGAGGCGATTGATGAAATGTCTGATTATAGCACTGGTATTGTTGTGGGGATGCGCGTCCAATAAGGAGCAGGATATGGAGCAAATGGTCTGGCATGTGGATAATTTGAACATGATCGGTGGGCATGCGGTTGACGTGGTGGGGCAACCCACTGTGATTGATACACCAGAAGGCAAGGCTGTGGAATTTGATGGGGTGGATGATGGGTTGTTTTTTGATGTACATCCAATGGCCGGGTGGGAGATATTTACGGCGGAGGTGATTTTCAAACCCTATCCCGATGGGCCCAAGGAGCAGCGGTTTTTCCACATGCAAGAACAAAACAGCACCAAACGGGTGCTGTTTGAAACGCGACTGACGGATGACAATCAGTGGTTTATCGATACGTTTATCCAATCGGGTGAAGACAATCACACGATGTATGCCAAAGATTTTAAACATCCGATTGGGCCGTGGTATCATGCGGCCATTGTGGTGGATGGCAAAACGTTTAAACACTATGTGAATGGTCAGTTGGAATTGTCCAAAGACATTGTTTTTGTGCCGCACGAACCCGGACGTACCTCATTGGGGGTGCGCATCAATCAGGTTTATTGGTTTAAGGGCGCAATTCGGACGGCGCGGTTTACGCATGGGGTGTTGACACCGGATCAGTTTTTGAAACCGTAAAAGCAGTGCGGAGTGCGGAGCGCATATCAAATTCTTACTCTGTCAGGCAAGCCTTACAGCCCTTTCCTCAATTCTGATCTTTTATCACATTTTATGCCTTCGGCGACCTACTTTTTGAACGACCAAAAAGTAGGCAAAAAGTCGTTCCCTCAAGCGCCGGGAAGGCTGATTTTCCGCGAATATCCTCACAGGATGCACCCGATGAGATAGCCTGTTAGTGATAGTGACATTTCAAGATGTGTTGCGAAACGGAATTCGCGCGGAAAATCGGCAAACTGCCTATTGAATTTTATAGATGAATGGAATGGTTTATGGCTATTTCTGTCAAAAAAATTGAATTGCACGTTTTGAACATGCACACGCGGTTCCCGTTTAAATACGGCATTGCGTCGCTGGAGGCGTTGCCGCATTTGTTTGTACGGACCACTGTTACGGTGGACGGCAAAACGGAAATAGGGCTTGCTGCCGATGGGTTGCCGCCGAAGTGGTTTACCAAAAATCCGGAGGCACCTTTTACAACAGATCTGGATGAGATGATCACGGTTATCAAGAAGGCATGTGATCTGGCAAAACATGCTCAGGGCGAGACCGTTTTTGATTTCTGGCAACAGGTGTATCGCGCACAAGAGATATGGGCAAAAACAACGGCTTATCCGCCGCTTTTGTGGGCGTTTGGCGTGAGCCTGGTTGAACGGGCGGTGATCGATGCGTTTTGCCGGATAAACGGGGAGTCTTTTGCCCATGCGGTGCGCAAAAATACATTGGGGTTGCGATTGGGTGACATACACGCGGAACTGAATGGGTTGTCTGCTTCTGAGTTGCTTCCCCAATCGGCAAGCCGATCGATTGTGGTGCGGCATACCGTGGGATTGGCCGATCCGCTATTTGACAGGGATATTGCGGAAGCAGACCGGGTGCATGATGGTTTGCCTCAGTCTTTGGAAGCCAATATTGCCACGTATGGGTTAACCCATTTGAAAATCAAGTTGTGCGGCGATGCCGGGCGCGATCTGGATCGGTTAAAAAAGATTGATGCCCTCATTGAACGGCAACCCGATTTTGCATTTACTTTAGATGGCAACGAACAATATGTCGAAGTTGAGCCGTTTCGCCAGTTGTGGGATGCCCTGATGAAGGACGCCGCCTTATCGACATTTATGAACCATTTGATTTTTGTGGAACAACCATTCCGGCGCGATGTGGCTTTGAGTGATGAGGTTAAAACGGCGCTGAAAAGCTGGACAGATCGCCCGCCCATGATTATTGATGAATCGGACGGGGCGTTAAACAGCTCGGTTCAAGCACTGGATTGTGGGTATGTGGGCACGAGCCACAAAAATTGCAAGGGCGTTTTTAAAGGCCTTGCCAATGCCTGTTTGATGGCCTATCGAAAACGGCAAAATCCGGATAGATCGTATATTTTGAGCAGTGAAGATCTGGCCAATGTGGGGCCTGTGGCTCTGTTGCAGGATCTGGCGGTGTTGGCCACACTGGGTGTGACACATTCGGAGCGCAATGGACATCACTATTTTGCCGGGTTGGGCATGTATCCCGAATCTGTGCAAGCGCAGGTACTGGCGCATCACAGGTTGTTGTATCGCAAACACGATAATGGGTTTCCCATTCTGAATGTGCAACAAGGGCAGGTGGATGTGAGTTGTGAAGTGGATGCGCCGTTTGGGTATGGTTTTGATCTGGATACCACGCAGTTTACACCGCTTGATGATTGGTCAGCGGAGACATTGGAAGTAAAATAAAGTCGCGGGTCACGAGTCGCGGGTCAAAGAGGCACAGCGTATGGCAATAGATTGGACGGCGGTTGAAAAAGAAGTGACGGGATATCTTCAGGATCTGATTCGGTTTGATACCACTAACCCTCCCGGCAATGAAATTTTGTGTGCGCAATATCTTGCAAACGTGTTAGAGCGCGAAGGAATTGCACCCCTTGTGACAGAATCGCAACCGGGGCGGGGCAATGTGACGGCGCGGTTGTCTGGCGGCGACAAAGAGGCGTTGATGCTATTGGGGCACACCGATGTGGTGGCGGTTGAACCGGATAAGTGGACATTGCCACCGTTTAGCGGGGCGCTGCAAAACGGGCATATCTGGGGGCGGGGGGCACTGGATATGAAAAATATGGTGGCTGCCGAGTTGATGGTGTTTTTGTTGTTAAAGCGCCAGGGCGTGGCACTCAATCGCGATGTGATTTATGCGGCCACAGCCGATGAAGAAGCTGGCAAGGGCAACCACGGCATTGGCTGGCTCATTGACCACCATCCCGATCAGGTTAAAGCGCGATACGTGCTGACCGAAGGTGGCGGTACAGATTTTTATGTCAATGGCAAACATTTTTATACATGCCAGACCGGGCAAAAGGGCATTTTTCGATTTCGGCTGGTATCACGGGGAAAACCAGGGCATGGGTCGCGGCCCCACCACGACAATGCGGTGGTGAAGTTGTCACAGGCCGTTGCCGCATTGGGGGCGGCAGAATTGCCGATGCACCCATCGCGAACATTAACAGCCTTTTTGGATGGGATTGCCAGAACGCAAGATGCCAAAACAGCGCAATTGTTGCGCCATGTGCTGGTGGCCGAAGATCATGAAAAATCTTTATCGGCCTTGCCATTTGAAGGTGAAATGAAACACTCCCTGGGGGCTTTGTTGCGCAATACCGTGTCGCCTACCATGCTAAATGCCGGCAGTAAAATTAACGTGATTCCCGCAGAGGCCACGGCATGGGTCGATGGCCGCTTGGCACCTGGACAAACAGATGACAGTTTTCTCAAAGAGATTCGCCCTTTTATTGGTGATGATATAGACGTAATCGTTGATCAATATAGCCCACCGCTGGAATCGGATACCGATTCGCCGCTTTATCAGGCCATTGTCGATGTGATGCGTGATCATGATCCTCAGGCCGTCATTGTGCCAGCGATTATGACGGGGGGCACCGATGCCAAACACATTTGTCCCCGGTGTCCAGAAACACAGGTTTATGGGTTTATGCCCCATCTGCAAGTTGCAGGTGAAGAGGAGATGAATTTAATTCATGGGCACGATGAACGAACGTCTGTCAAAAATCTCATATTTGCCACGCGCATTCTTTACGATGTGACGTGTGCGTTTTGTCTGGCACCTTAACAAAAAGAGGAGACGATGAATAAACGATGGGTTGTAACCGCGTTGATGGCCATTGGCCTATTTGGGGGATGTGGGGAACAGGCTGCAAAAAAAACAGCAGAGGTTGCAGGTGTGGATTTAAACGGGGTGACGGTTGTGATGCCAGAAGGCTGGGTTCATGAACCATCTGCCAATGCCATGCGAAAAGCCCAGTTTCGGTTGCCGGGTGAAGGGGGAGATGCCGAACTGGTGGTCACTCATTTTGGTGCGGGAGGGGCAGGCGGTGTGGATGCCAATATTGAACGGTGGCGCGATCAATTTGCCGAAAGTGATGGCGGAAAAACACGCACACTGACGGTGTCGGGAATGCCTGTAACGATTTTGGATATCAGCGGTACGTTTGCCGGCATGCAAGGCCCGATGTCGGGTGGAGGAGCGCCCAAAACAGATCAGCGCATGCTGGCGGCCATTGTTGAGAGTTCCAATGGAGCTTTTTATTTTAAACTGGTGGGCCCCATTGCAACGGTGACACACTGGCAAAAATCTTTTGATGAATTTATTGCTTCTGTCAAACCCTCGTTGCCAAAGGCATAAGGGTTTTCGAATAGGCGATTCGCTGGTTCGCAGATTTGTTGATTCCCAAGGAGGCGGTTTGAAGATTCTGGTCACAGATTATGCATGGCCCAATTTAGATGTGGAGCGCGATATTTTGCAGGAAGTTGGTGCAAAATTGATAGACGCACCCAATGGCGAAGAAGAAACGTTGGTCGGGCTGGCTGCCGGGTGTAGCGGCATTTTGACATGCTGGGCCAAAACCACCCGACGAGTGATCGAAGCGGCCCTGCCAGATTTGAAGGTGATTGTGCGTTATGGGGTGGGGTTGGACAATATCGATGTGGCTTTTGCAACCGAGCAGGGCATTCCGGTAGTCAATGTGCCCGATTATTGTCTGATTGATGTGGCCGAGCACACACTTGCTCTGTTGCTGTCGCTGTCGCGCAAGGTGGTTCGATTTGATCACCTTGTGCGCGCAGGCACATGGCGCATTCAGGCGGGTTTGCCCCTTCGCCGTCTCACAGGACAAACGCTGGGATTAATCGGGTTTGGCCAGATCGCGCAGGAAGTGGCGATTCGGGCCAAGGCCTTTGGACTCAACATTGTGGCACACTCGCGGTCTTTAACTTCTGAACGCGCTGCCCAATATGGGGTTGAAGCCGTGAGTTTTGACAGGCTGTTGGGCACATCGGATTTTGTGTCCATTCATTGTCCGTCAACATCTGCCACACGCGGGATGATCAATGCCAAAACGCTGGCGATGATGAAACCAACAGCCTGTTTGATCAACACGTCGCGCGGCGATGTCATTGATGAGGCGGCTTTGTTTGACGCGTTGATTCAAGGGACAATTGCCGGGGCGGCATTGGATGTGCGCATTCAGGAACCCGCTTCGGTTGG
>CAXNEV010000156.1:0-8046 GCA_964200925.1 Candidatus Latescibacterota bacterium
GGTCTATAATGGCCTGCGCCCCATTGACAAAATCGCCAAACTGCGCTTCCCAGATCGTCAACAAATGCGGATTGGCATAGCTGATGCCAAATTCAAACCCCAAAACAGCGATTTCTGACAACATCGTATTGATCACTGTAAATGGAGCCGATGTGTCGGAAAGATGGGCAAGAGGAGCATAAATAGACCCATTTTTGACATCATGCCACATGGCATGGCGATGGCTAAAGGTGCCGCGCTGGGAATCTTGCCCGGTCAATCGCACGGGTATGCCTTCAAGCAACAAACTGCCAAAAGCAAACATTTCGGCACCCCCCCAATCCATGGGTGTTTTGCCTTCAGCCATTTCCAAACGGCCTTCCATCAACCGCTGCAATTTGCGATAAATATGAAACCCATCGGGCACCGTGGTCGCTTTTTGTGCAATATCCAACAGGGTTTCTTTGGCAACTGCTGTTTGGGCCGTTCGGTCTTTGCCCGGTTTTTTAAAATTTTTCCACACCCCGCCAAAAGGTGGCATAACGGTTGAAATTTTTTGGGTGCGGGCCACATCGAGGGCTTTTTCAAGCTTTTTCCAAATATCCTCTTTGATGGCATCCACATCGGCTTGTGTAATCACATTTTCTTTCATCAACTGTTCGGCATATAACGTGGCCACACTGGGGTGTTTGTCAATTTCGGCATATTGCAAAGGCTGCGTAAAAATGGGATCATCGGCCTCATTATGACCATATCGGCGGTAACACCACATATCGATAATCACATCGTTTTTAACCGCCTGCCGATAGGTCATGGCCAATTGCGCGGCATGAACCACGGCTTCCGGGTCATCGCCATTGACGTGGAAAATGGGCAATTTCACAATTTTGGCCACATCGGATGGATACGATGTAAACCGGGTTTCGCGAGGCGTGGCGGTAAACCCGACCTGATTGTTCACAATAATATGGATGGTGCCCCCATTGTCATACCCTTCCAGATGCGACAAACAAATGGTTTCAGGCACAATGCCCTGCCCGGCAAAAGAAGCATCTCCATGAATTAAAACAGGCACCACATGCTGGCGCTGCACATCTTTTCGCATTTCCTGTTTGGCATACACAATGCCTTCAATAACCGGGTTGACCAATTCCAGATGGCTCGGGTTGGGCGTTAATCCCAAGTGCACGGTTTTGCCGTCTTTGGTGAGATAATCATTGGGAAAACCCATGTGATACTTCACATCACCCGACCCTTCGCTATCGTCCAGTTTAATCCCTTCAAATTCTGCCAAAATCATGTGATAGGGTTTTTGCATCACATGGGCCAGCACATTTAAACGCCCGCGATGTGCCATCCCCAGCACCATTTCATCCACAGACAATGCCGCACCCGTTTCAACCAGCGCATGCAACATCGGAATAAGCGATTCGGCCCCTTCAATGGAAAATCGCTTATGACCGACAAATTTGGTGTGCAAAAATTGCTCAAAACTTTCTGAAGCCACCAGATTTATCAAAATACCGCGGCATTGATCGCGGGTAAACTTGGGGTGATTATGCGTGGGTTCCATTTGCCGCTCAAGCCATTCCCGCTGGCTTTTATATGGGATTTCGGCAAACTCAATGCCGAGTGAATCGCAATAGGTCCGCTTCAACTTGGCCAACAAATCGCGCAACGTGCCATCTGTGTTTCCCATAAACCCGCCATTGCCGACCTGAAAATCCAGATCGGCATCAGAAAATCCGTATTCCGAAATATCGAGCAATGGATAAGGGGGGCGCGTATAACTCATGGGTGCCACATTGGCCACCATATGCCCCCATGTGCGATAGGCATTTACCAGCGCTATCGCTCTGCGATCTCCCGATTTTAAATGGCTCGCATCCTGCGTGATCCCCCGTGACAGGTTGCCATTTGAACCCAGATCAAACCCCGCAAAAAAAGCCCGCCATTGTTCATCGACAAGGCCGGGATTTTTTTTGTATCTCTCATAGAGATCTTCGATATACGCCGCATTTGACATGTTGACATCAAAAGAAACCATACCCTCATCCTTCCCGTTCCTGACCTCAGAGTTTTTACGTGCAACTCGATCAAAACGGCGTGTATCTATTTGCGCATTACTTGTTAAAATAGCGATCAAAATCACCAAATATTTTCAGAATGTAACATCTCTTATCATGATTGTCAAGGGAGGCAAAATGACTGTACACGCAATGGCTTTTTCCTTTTTGCTTGGAAATTTTCCTTGACTTTTCAAGGGCGTTTTGCGTAATATTATCGATCTGTAACGCATTATTCCAAAGTAATTTATCACTCTTTTTTGCCCAATGCCCACACCATTTTTCAAAAATTGTTCCACCACCGTCCAGCCAGCAAATGCATTGCCCCATGCGTTGGCATCCTTTTTTCTGCGTGCCATCTTGGCAGTACGGTCAGGCCTGTGTCTTTTTGGTCTGACCCTTCCCGTACCGAGCCTCGCTGCGGCCATTCTGATTTTGGCCCCATAAGTGCTGGCTCTTCCTCAGTCCCCGAAATCCATTCAGATTGTGGCAGAGCCCTTGAAATCATTCAAAGGTTGTCGTTTTTTTTGTGTCCAAAGGAATGAACTATGCCCCAAAAACACACCATTTCTGCATTGGTTGAAAACCACTTCGGCGTCCTTTGCCGCATCGCTGGCCTTTTTTCCAGCCGGGGATTCAACATCGACAGTCTTTCGGTTGGCGAAACAGAAGACCCCGTCATTTCGCGCATGACCATTGTGGTTCGAGGAGATGACAGCGTGTTGGAACAGGTTGTCAAACAACTCAGCAGGCTTATCGATGTGATCCGCGTCATCGATATCACACAAGGCACGTTTGTCGAACGAGAACTGGTACTGATCAAAGTCAAAGCAGACACCACCACCCGGTCGGAAATCATTCAGATTGCCGAAGTGTTTCGCGCAAACATTGTGGATGTCTGCACCCGATCCATGACCATTGAAGTCACTGGCAAATGCGATAAATTACAGGCCATCATCAAAATGCTCAGTTCTTACGGCATTGAAGAAATAGCCCGAACAGGGACAGTGGCCTTGTTGCGCGATTCGGTATCCAAATAGGATCGCTTTGACAGTTCATTTCCATCAATTTTTGCAACTTGCAATATCCCCAGGAGTAAAGCCTCTATGGCCCCTTTAACCGATCAAAACCGGGTTCTGATTTTTGACACCACGTTGCGCGATGCCGAACAAACGCCCGGTGCCTCGTTAACTGTTCGCGAAAAAATTGAAATCGCACACCAGTTGGCTCGGCTCAATGTGGATGTTATTGAAGCCGGTTTCCCGATTTCTTCCGACGAAGATTTTACGTCGGTTCACCGCATTTCCCATGAAGTGGAAGGCCCCATCATTTGTGGCCTTGCCCGCGCAATTGCCAAAGACATCGACCGGGCAGGAGAAGCTTTGAAGGGGGCTTTAAAACCGCGCATCCACACCTTTATTGGAACATCTCCCAACCACATAACCATGGTGGGCAAAACACCGGCCCAGGTCAAACAAATGGCCGTTGATGCCGTTGCGCGGGCAAAATCGCACTGCAACGATGTGGAATTTTCACCCATGGATGCCGCACGCACAGTGCCCGAATACCTCTTTGAAGTCATTGAAGCCACCATTGACGCCGGTGCCACCACCATCAATATTCCCGATACGGTGGGTTATGCCGTGCCCGAACCTTTTGGGGCTTTGATTAAAAACATTTGTGACACAGTTCCGAATATTCAACGCGCCATCATCAGTGTTCATTGCCACGACGATCTGGGCATGGCCACCATCAATGCCCTCACGGCCCTCAAAAATGGCGCGCGCCAGGTCGAATGCACCCTCAATGGACTGGGCGAACGCGCAGGCAACACCGCGTTGGAAGAAGTGGTGATGGCCCTGAAAACGCGCAGCGATTATTTTGGACTTTACACCCAGATTAAATCGCGTGAAATTTTGTCCACAAGCCGTCTGGTCAGCCGGTTAATGGGCATTGTGGTTCCCCCCAACAAACCCATCGTCGGAGCAAATGCCTTTTCCCACAGCTCGGGCATTCATCAAGATGGCGTGTTAAAATCGCGTGAAAATTTTGAAATTATGGATCCCAAAGACGTGGGCTGGGAAGAATCCAGCATTGTGCTCACCGCCCGATCTGGCCGCCACGCCCTTCGCCACCGATTGGAAGAATTGGGATTTAAACTGTCACAGGATCAACTCAATCAGGCCTATGAGCGCTTTGTCAAATTGGCCGACAAAAAGAAAGAAGTTTTTGACGAAGATCTGATGGCCATTATCGAAGATGAAATTCGCGACACCCCGGAGCGATATACCCTGGAATATCTGCACATTGTCAGCGGCACAGGCACAGTGCCTTCGGCGACGGTGCGCATTGGCATTGACGGACACAACCAGGTACAGGAATCGGCCTGGGGAGATGGCCCGGTTGACGCCGTTTATCGCGCCATCAAATTGGCCATTCCCATTCAGGCAAAAGTGGAAGAATACAGCATTCGCGCAATCACCAGCGGTGCCGAAGCCCTTGGGGAAGTCACCATACAGGTTTCATCGGGTGTTCACAAAACCAAAGGCAAAGGCATTTCAACCGACGTCATTGAAGCCAGCGCAAAAGCCTTCCTCGATGCCCTCAATCGCTTGTCGATCAAAGAAGACATCGACAAATTGCGCGCACAAGCAGTTTAAGGGTCTGTCTATAAATTATTTTCGGGAGCACCAGGCGAATGGGCGATTCGCAGATTCGTCTATTCGCAGATTCGCATTTTAGCCCCAAAAGAGAGGACTCATTGCCCCATGGGAAAAAATTTATTCCATAAAGTATGGGAAGCCCATGCCGTTCGCACCTTGCCTTCGGGCCAAACCCAGCTTTTTATCGGGTTGCACCTGGTACATGAAGTCACCAGCCCTCAGGCTTTTCAAATGATGCGAGAACGCGGCCTAAAAGTGGCCTATCCAGACCGAACCTTTGCCACGGTCGATCACATTGTGCCCACAGCCCAGGTGGCCCGGCCATTTGCCGATGACATGGCCGAACAAATGATGCAGGCCATTGAAAAAAATGCCCGCGAATTTGGGGTTTCTCTTTTTGATCTTCAAGACGAACGTCAGGGCATTGTGCATGTCATTGGCCCAGAACTGGGGCTCACACAACCGGGCATGACAATCGCATGTGGAGACAGCCACACCTCCACCCACGGGGCATTTGGTGCCATTGCCTTTGGCATTGGCACCTCTCAGGTGCGCGATGTTCTGGCCACGCAGTGTTTGGCCATGGAGCCACTCAAAGTGCGCCGCATTGACGTAACAGGTGTTTTGGGCAAAGGCGTTTATGCCAAAGATGTCATTCTCAACATCATCCGCAACCTCGGCGTCAAAGGCGGTGTGGGATATGCCTATGAGTTTTCAGGCCCGGCCATTGCGTCTATGACGATGGAAGCCCGAATGTCGGTGTGCAATATGTCCATCGAAGGCGGCGCGCGAGCCGGCTACATCAACCCGGACCAGATCACCTTTGACTATCTCAAAGACCGCCCCTATGCCCCCAAAGGGGAAGCCTTTGATCGGGCGGTGGTTTGGTGGCAATCTATGGCATCTGATCTCAATGCCCATTACGATGATGTTTATACCCTGAATGGCTCGGCCCTTGAACCCACAGTGACCTGGGGCATTACTCCTAACCAAGCGCTTTTTGTCACCGAAAAAGTACCCGCACTATCAGACCTGCCCGCCGATGAGCGCCATGTGGCTTCAGAAGCATATGAATATATGGACTTAAAACCCGGTACCCCCATTGCGGGCACGCCTGTTCATGTGGCCTTTATTGGCTCGTGTACCAATTCGCGCATTTCCGATCTGCGCGAAGCGGCCCGCATTGTGAAAGGCCACAAGATATCGCCCAACGTGAAAGCCCTCGTGGTTCCGGGTTCAAAACAGGTGCTCAAAGCCGCCGAAGCCGAAGGTTTGCATCACATTTTCCGCGAAGCCGGATTTGAATGGCGCAACGCAGGCTGTTCCATGTGTTTGGCCATGAACCCCGACAAATTGCAGGGTCGAGAAATTTGTGCCTCATCCAGCAACCGCAACTTCAAAGGCCGCCAGGGCAGCCCCACTGGGCGCACGCTGTTAATGAGCCCGGCCATGGTGGCCGCTTCGGCCATTGCCGGAGAAGTGATCGACGTTCGCACCATGATGAACTGAGAAAAACCGGTGGACACCGATTCGCTGACTTGCCGATGACTTGTTTCGCTCGTGATCAGCGGGGCACCTGAGGTGCATTCCCTGCGGGAACTTGCGCTTCGCGCACCCGCTGATTCGCTGATAGCCTGCCTAAAGGATGCTTAAAATGAATGCTGCCATTTCTATGGTTCAACGGGTCGAAGGATCTGCCGTGCCGGTGCGCGGCAATGACATCGACACCGACCGCATTATTCCAGCGCGATATTTGCGAGCCATCACATTTGAAGGTCTGGGTGAATTTGCCTTTGAAGACGACCGCAAATCAAACCCCAATCACCCGTTCAACAAACCCCAATATCAAGGGGCGTCCATTTTGGTTGTCAATGGCAACTTCGGATGTGGATCATCGCGGGAACACGCCCCTCAGGCGCTTCAAAAATGGGGCATTCAAACCGTGGTGGGTGAATCTTTTGCCGAAATTTTCCAGGGCAACTGCACGGCCATGGGCATGCCATGTGTAACGGCATCGCCAAAAGACATTGACACCCTGCAAACCATGATTGAAAAAACCCCTTCTGTGCAAATCAAAGTCGATCTCAAAAATAAAAAAATAACCGCTGGCAATCTGGAAATCGACCTGAAAATTCCCGAAGGCAACCGCCTGCAACTCATCGAAGGTGCCTGGGATGCGACGGGCATGTTGTTAGAAGGCAAAGAGGCGATCAAACAAACAGCAAACAAATTGCCCTACGTTTCAGGGTTTTAATTAAAAACGGTCGTGGGTCACAGGTCTTGCGTCGCGAGTCTCCCCAATAAAACGTATTTTGACCCGTGACTCGTGACTTCTCCTTAAGGCACATCATGCGTCAAACAGAACACCCAACAGACAGGGGGCTTCAACCGGGCGACCATCAACGCCCGGTGGCCATTGGTTTGGAAAGATAGCGGTTAAAACAACCCTCACCTATTCCTTCCAATCCAAACCAACGGAAAAAACCATGTCTCATGATGTTCAAGTCTATGATTCCACCCTGCGCGACGGCGCACAGGCCGAAGGCATTTCATTTTCGGTTGAAGACAAAGTGACCATTGCCCTGCGCCTTGATGATTTGGGTGTGGCTTATATCGAAGGCGGGTGGCCCAATCCCACCAACCCCAAAGACCTCGAATTTTTCAAGCGCGCCCTCGACCTGCCATTCAAACATGCCAAAATAGCGGCCTTTGGCAGCACCCGGCGAGCAACCAACCCCCCGGAAGACGACGCAACACTCACCACCTTGCTCAAAGCAGGCACTCAGGTCACCACCATTTTTGGCAAAACCTGGACCTTGCATGTAACCGATGCGTTGCGCATTGGCTTAGATGACAATCTTGAACTCATCAAAGACTCGTGCGCCTGGCTCAAAGCAAATGGCCGCGAAGTTGTTTATGATGCCGAACATTTTTTTGATGGGTATAAAGCCGATCCCATTTACGCGCTAAACACCCTGTTTGCCGCACAGGAAGGTGGTGCCGACATTCTCGTTTTCTGCGATACCAACGGCGGCACCCTGCCCGGTGAGGTTCACAAAATCATTGCAGAAATAACGCCCAAATTGTCTGTGCCATTTGGCATTCACACCCATAACGATGCCGGAATGGCTGTGGCCAACAGCATCTTGGCCGTAGAGTTGGGTGCCATTCAAGTTCAGGGCACCATCAACGGTTACGGAGAACGGTGCGGCAATGCCAATCTGTGTTCGGTTATTCCCAACATCGAATTAAAACTCAACAAAACGAGCATTGGCCGCAACAACCTCAAAAAGCTCATGGAGCTCTCGCGATTTGTCAGCGAAGTGGCCAATACCTAT
>CAXNEV010000157.1:0-8034 GCA_964200925.1 Candidatus Latescibacterota bacterium
GTTGGCCAATGGCCTCTATTTTTATACCTACGGAGATTCAACCACAATACAACAACTCGATATCTGGAAAATGAAAGCGACCAATCAGGGTTTCTTTGAAGCACGAGACAGTCGAATATGGGAACCAGAAACGGGATAACTGGGGATCCGATAGGATGGATGATTGGGATAGTATTTGAGAAACTCAGATAACAAACTTGAGCTTTCAACGATAGACAATGGACAACGTAACTGAAAGATTTGATTTGTGAAAAATGAAAAAATGGATCAAAATCGCGTTGTGATTACAGCCCGTGTGCCGCTTGAAAAAGCACCCGCTTGGGCGGTGCTGGAGCGTCAGCTTTTTTCGGTGATGGAAGAGGCGGTATTTCCTTTTTTGAAAAAATACACCCATCCCGATGGGCGCTTGATCTGGAAAGAGGGCATTCATCAAAGCCGGGATGGGGCCGATGATTTTTACGAGAGTTTTTACAACTGGCCATTGCTTTATCTGCTGGGTGGGGCCGATCATTTGCTTGAACTGGGGCAACGGCAGTGGGATGCCACAACGCGGTTGATGGAAGAAATTGGGCATGTGTATAAAGAATACGAAATCGGCTATGACCAGTTTCATCAAAGTGAGAGTTACATCTATTTTTATTTGTTGTGCATGGCCGATCCTGCAAATGAGAAAAACGCGGAACGGGCGCGGCGATTTGCCGGTTTTTTTCTCAATGAAGACAGCGAGGCGCTCAATTACGATCCAGAAAAAAAGATCATTCGCTGTGCCCACAACGGGTCAAAAGGCCCGCGCTGGCTTTACGATGAAAATGAGACGCCTTCGTATGGGTATTCAAAAGGGATGGCTGTTTATGGCTTGCCGTATGAAGATGTTGACGGGATCAAAACGTTTGACGATTTGAAAGACCCGGTTCTTGCCCGGCGCATGGGGCAGGTGATGAAAGCCCGCATGGGCAAGGGCGATGTGGCCACCAATTTGCATGTGTGTTCACTCATTGCCAATGCGTTTTTGATGTGCGGCGATGAAAAGTACCGCACATGGTTGTGTGCGTATGTGGATGCGTGGATTGACCGTGCCGCAGCCCACGATGGTTTTTTGCCCGACAATGTGGGGTTGTCGGGGCAGGTGGGCGAGTATATGGATGGCAAATGGTATGGCAGCATGTATGGCTGGGATTGGCCGCACGGGTTTTACAATATTGCCATGGCGGCAATTCTGGCGGGGGTTTCGTGTTATTTGTTAACGCGGGATAAACAGTATCTGGATTTGCCGCGCAATCAGATTCGCAAGGTGATGCAAGAAGGCAAATGGGTTAATATGCATCAGTTGCGCGATCAAATGAGTTTGCAGCATCACTGGGTGGCACAGTTTGCGGCACTGGGAGAGAAACAAGAAAGCTGGGTGGTGCCCTATCGGTATGGCGATTCGGGCTGGAAGGATTATCAACCGCTGGCACCGATGTATCCGCTATCGCTGTGGAATGTGAGCGGGGATGCTGAAGATCGGGACATGGTTGAAGCAATTCGGCAACAGGAGGGGTATGATTGGCGACAGGTGTTTTCTTTTCACACCAAAGAAGATGCCGGTCATGAACAGCCCTGGTATGCGTATTTGTGCGGCGACAATCCCGATTATCCGGTTGACATTTTGCAGGCATCACTGGCGCAGGTTTACAAGCGGATGGAGCAAATTCGATGCGATGAAACAGATCCGCGCAACAATCACATTCACTGGTGGCAGCAACTCAACCCGGTTACAACAGAGGCGCTGATCCAGTTGACATTGGGCGCTCCCCAATTGCTTTACAACGGGGGGCTGCTTCTGGCACCTCTGTGTTATTTTGAGGGGTATTTAAAACGGCCGGGATTGCCCCGCGATGTGGGTGCGCTGGTTGAAAAAGTAGAAACAACACATATTGTGTTGCGCTTGGTCAATTTGAGTGCCGTTGCACAACGCACGGTTGTGGTGCAGGCCGGTACGCTGGGAGAACATCAATTTACCGACGTTGTGTACAACGCGCTTGTGAGCGACTATCCGGGCAACGTGGGTGATTATGCGGCTCCATCTGTTCAGACAGCGACAAAACGGATATCTGTGAATGCTGTGCATTTTGACGTGATATTGCCCCCAGGCACGGAGATTTGTTTGGAAATCGGTTTGCAAAGATGTGTCCATGAGCCATCTTATCAAACAAGACTTGAACCGCTGAACACACAAAATAAAAATGCCTCATGACGCTCTCCAACTTGTGCTGTCCGTTGTGTGGTGCCGATTGCATTGGCCCATTTGCCCATGCCCATCAAAAAGATTATTTTGAATGCCACATCTGTCGGCTTGTTTTTCTCGATCCCAATCGGCGATTGGCATCTGATGAGGAACAAAAACGCTACAAAACCCATCAAAACGATCCTTCAGATACAGGATATCGCAATTTTCTCAACCGTTTGGCTCACCCTTTGATCACCCGCCTTACCCCCAAAGCAGTGGGTCTTGATTACGGTTCAGGGCCAGGGCCGACCCTTTCGGTTATGCTTGAAAGACATGGGTTTTCTATGGCCATTTACGACCCTTTTTTTGCGCCTATCGAAGAAGTTCTGACACGCACGTATGATTTTGTCACCTGCACCGAGACCGTTGAACACTTTTTTTATCCCGACAGGGAATTCAACCAATTAAATCGCCTGTTGCGCCCCGGCGGATGGCTTGGCATTATGACTGAAATCCGGCAAGAAGAACGCGCTTTTGAACAGTGGTACTATGTGCGCGATCCCACGCACGTTTGTTTTTATCATGCCCATACCATGTTATGGCTTGCCGAACACTTTGGCTGGATCTTGCAATCGCCCCATCAAAATGTTTTCTTTTTTCAAAAGCCTTTATCCTGATTGATAGGCAAAAATTTTATAGGAGAAACAATCCAGAATGCTTTCCCCGATCAAAGACTTTCTCAAACTTGAAGCTGCAAGCGGTATTATTTTGGTTGCCACTGCAGCACTGGCTATGATGCTGGCCAACTCGCCATTGTCCGGATTTTATGACCTGTTGTTAAACATGCCGCTTGAAATTCGCGTGGGCCCTCTGCAACTGGCCAAACCATTGCTTTTGTGGATCAATGATGGGCTGATGGCCATGTTCTTTTTTCTGGTGGGATTGGAGCTCAAAAGAGAGATTCTTGAAGGTGAATTGTCAGACATTCGCAACATTGCCCTGCCGGCATTGGGCGCACTGGGCGGCATGATTTTACCTGCCAGCATTTATGCGTTTTTTAACTGGAACAATGACGTTGCCATGAACGGTTGGGCCATTCCAACGGCCACCGATATTGCTTTTGCGTTGGGCATTCTCGCATTACTTGGAAACAGAGTACCACCAGCCCTTCAAATTTTTCTCGTTTCACTGGCCATATTCGATGATATCGGGGCCATTATCATCATCGCGATATTTTACACCAGCAATTTGTCTCTCATTTCTTTTTTAATTGCCTTGTTCTGTTTGATCATCCTGTATCTGCTCAATCGCCGGGGCATAGCAGAATTTGGCCCTTATGCCCTTGTTGGCATCATCATGTGGATTGCCGTGCTCAAATCAGGCGTTCATGCCACCCTATCCGGTGTGCTGCTTGCCATGTTTATTCCCCTTCGCGACAAAAACCAGCCCGACAGGTCGCCACTGCGCGAATTGGAACACGATTTTCATACGGCGGTGGCTTTTGGCATATTGCCGATCTTTGCTTTTGCCAATTCGGGCATTACCCTGGGCCATATTGGTCTGGATTATTTGCTTCATCCTGTGCCCATTGGCATTGGTATGGGATTGTTTTTGGGCAAACAAATAGGGGTTTTTGCTTTTTGCTGGATCGGCATTAAATTGGGCATTGCCAAACTGCCAGAAAACGTGACATGGGGCAATTTATATGGGGTTGCGCTGATTTGCGGTGTGGGGTTCACTATGAGTCTTTTTGTGGGTTCGATGGCTTTTGAAAAAACACAGGTTGACATGCATTTTGACGAACGATTGGGCATCATTGTCGGATCATTGCTTTCGGCATTTTCGGGCTATGTTGTGCTGAACAAAACACTCAAACACAATCACCATTCATAATCGCCTATAGCCTGTTGCGCTCAAGCGATACAACACAAATAAAGGAATCAGCTATGCGCCTCACACCTGACCTTGTCACCCACTTTCACAGCGACGGTTTTTTGCATATCCCAAATGTTTTTTCCGAAAGCGAAGTGGCCGCTATGCTCGATGCGGTTGAACGCGGTGATCGCGTGGCCAAAACCACCCGCGCCTCTCAAGACAGCACCGGACGGGCCTCCAAACTCGCCATCTGGTTTGACCTGGGCGATGACATCTGGTCTGCTGTTTCAACCAACCCGCGCATCGTCAATAGCATGCGCATTTTAATGGGTGAAGAAATCGCATTTTTTCATGGCAAAGTGATGCTCAAAGAAGCCCAGGAAGGCGGTGCCTGGGAATGGCATCAGGATTATGGTTACTGGTATAATCAGGGGTTTGCTTTTCCGCGCATGCTCAGCGTTTTTGTGGCCCTTGATCCAGCCACGCGGGAAAATGGCTGTTTGCAGGTTTTAAGAGGATCACATCACTTGGGTCGTTTGGATCATCAGCAAGTGGGCAAACAAACGGGAGCCGATCCCGAACGCGTTGCTCAGATTTTGCCGTTATTTGACCGGGTTTATGCCGAAATGAATCCCGGTGATGCGCTCTTTTTTCACAGCAACACATTTCATGCTTCCGATCCCAACACTTCTCATTATCATCGTCGATCTTTTATCATGTGTTATAATGCGCTGGCCAACCCGCAGTTTCGAGAACAAAAAACCTTTGAGCAGCGCCCTTGCCCCGTCAGTGCTGATGATGCCATCCTCAGTTATGCAACCCCATCTCTGGTATCTTGATACAAAAACAAAAAGCCCTTGCGGATTTATTTCGCAAGGGCTTTTGAGTTCATCCAGAAATGAGTTTTCGGTTTTGCGAATCTGCGAATCGCCCATGACTCGCTTCGCTCGTGATCAGCGGGGCACCTGCGGCACTCGTTGATTCGGGAATCTGCGCTTTGCGCACCCGCAGATTCGTTGATTCACCTGATGCTCATAACTGACAAGTAATTTATCATTCGACCCTTAGCCCATTCAGGCGATGTGTTCTTAAAATCACAGCTTTGGCAAGTGTATCCAGAATGGCTCTGTTGGTAAAAGGTTTTTTGAGATAAAAATCAACATGCGCCAACCGGGTGTCTTCAAGGTCGAGGTGCCAGCCCGAAATCATGACGATTGTCATATTGGAATCATACAAACGCAATGCCTGGGCAATTTCATCCCCGCGCATTTCGGGTAAAACCAGGTCAATCAGTGCCACATCAAAATGCTCTTTTTGCGCCAAATACAACGCCTCGTTGCCGTCTTTGCAAACCTTCACCTCATGTTTTTCGCCCAAAATTTCAGACAAAATTTTTTGGATCATTTCTTCATTATCAACAACCAAAATGCGGAGACATTCTGTTGGGAACATGACCCCAACAACCGCATCTATTTTTTCAGGTTCTACCCATTTTTGCAAATCGACAAAAAATGTGGTTCCTTCATCCAACTGACTGATAACGCCCACATCACCTTTCCACCCGGTGACGGTGTTATAAACCGTTGCCAGCCCCAGCCCGGTTCCCGCATCTGCTTTGGTGGTAAAAAATGGCTCAAACACACGGCTGCGTGTTGTTTCATCCATGCCTATACCTGTATCTTGAACTGCAATGCGGATTTGATCGCCTATCAAACAGGATGACAGGGTTAGCGTTCCTCCCCGAGGCATGGCATCTATTGCATTCAACATCAGATTTGTCAATACATCGTGCAACCCTGCTGGTGAACACCGCGCTTTGGGTATGTCTGTTAGGTCGAGGTTTATGGCAATTGATATCCCATGGGATTCAGCTTCATTTTCCCATCTTGGACGCGTGGTTTGAACCACATCCTGAATGATCCGGTTCACATCAACCGCTTCTAATATTTCACTATGCCCGCGCACAGAGGTATATAAACGTTGAACCAGATCGGCTGCGCGTTTTCCCGAAATTTCAATGGCATCCAGGTATCGCAAAATGTTTTTGTCCGTTGTTTTTTGTCGGGCAATATCTGCTGGTAACAACACGCCGGCAAGCAGATTGTTCAAATTGTGGCTCATCCCGGCGGCCAATTCGCCAATAGAACGCAACCGCTCAATATGCATCAATTCAAATTCGACTTTCTGGCGTTCAGAAATATCGCGAAACATTCCGCGCGCCCCTTCAAACACACCCGCTGGTGTCAGGCGTGGGGTTAAAGATCCCTCCAGATAAATCAGGCTTCGGTCATAACGCCGCCAGCGCACCTGACAAAGGCCAGACTCTCCTGTGGTAATTCCTGCAAATATTTTCTGTATGTGTGATTGATCTTCAGAAAAAACCAGATCCAGTAACAAATTTTTGGCAATCAACCGATCGTGGGGATATCCCGTGAGTTCCTCTCCGCGGCGGTTGATATCGAGAATATCACCACGGGCATTCACGATCAATATCACATCATGGGCCGCATCAAACAAATCGCGATATTTGGCTTCACTGGCTTGCAGTAAAACTGCTGATTTGAGGGTTTCTTTGTTGCGCACATAACGGCGCAACCCCCAGAAAGCACCATACCCTATGCCTGTCAATAAAACCATTGTGCCCACAATCCAACTGGCCCAATTCAACTTGTATAATTGCCCCGCCCGCACCGTGGCGGCCCCAACCCAGCGCGGATCACCCAGGGATTTTCCTTCTAATTCCAAACAGGGCGAATCGGGCAACAGGGAAAAATCGCCAATTTCAGGATTGTAAAATTTTGGTTCTGCCCGAAAACACCCAGGGCCTTTTTCAAAAAGGCTATAATCTGCTCGATTGTTGTACATGCAGATGTCGCTCACAACCGCTGGCAGAGTTGAGCGAATGCCATACACGCGAGACTGGGCAATAATGCTGTTGTGCACCGCGCCATCACCAATGCCATTGAAGTAAATGCCGCCTATTACATCGTAAATGGTCACCTGCAAAATGCGCACAACCGCCGGCTGGTTTACCTGTGTGATATGCACGGCATGTTCACCCAATCGGTAAAATGTACAGGCTTCCACCAACAGGCTGGCACACATATCCTTTGTGCGAAACTCAATGGCCGTGGCACCGATATCGTAAAAAACAGAATGGCGCACCTCGCAGTGCGCCACCGGCTGATCGTCATCCGTGATGGCATCTTTTGTAAAGCCTGAAAAAACGCAATTTTCTATAATTATTCGATTGGGATTTGCAGCATTACTGTGAATGGCGTATTCCGTTTGATCCCGGCCATCAAAATGGATGCCCTTCACCGAGAAATCATGTGAAATAACAACCATTTTGTCATTGTCAACCGTGATAACGGGTTTTTCCGACAAGGTTGAATCGGCCATCATAAACAATGGGAATGCTGGAAAAACCAACCGCCTGGGTTCATGATAACGCCCGGCGCTGGTTACCAGCAACAGGGTATCACCAGCGGACACGGTTTGCAATGCCAATGACAGAACATTTACACCCGCAGGAATGCGATGTACAGTAGCCTCTATGGGTGTTGAACCTGCACCAAACAAAATAAAGATCAACACCCTGTAAACCCACGCATGAAATCCCGGTGCCCCCCCTCCAGGCGGCAAATGGATCATTCTATGCTGGATCTTGTCATGATCCACCATAACAACCTTTCCGTCTGTATCCTCACAAAATTGCATCAATTATTCAGGCAAATATACGGAATGTTTTCAATAACCTGTGATTTGAATCACACAGACAAAACCTTGCGCACACATTCTGCAACGGCCTTGCCCAGCAATTCACACCCAGCCTCGCCAAAATGCACGCCATCGGGTTTTAACACATGATCGCGTCCGGCTTTCATAACCACCGCATAAAGATCATTGATGGTCACATCAGAAGCCAAACAAATTTCTTTTGCCACTTC
>CAXNEV010000158.1:0-8020 GCA_964200925.1 Candidatus Latescibacterota bacterium
GTTTTTGAGCCCTCAAATCGGGCAAAAACAGCCGGGTCAAATGCGTGAGCGCCACCATATTCACATTCAACATCGCCGCTTCTTGCGCCCAGTCCGATTGTGCAAATGCCCCCGATGTGCCAAACCCCGCATTGTTCACCAGATAGTCAATCACCCATCCCTTTTTTTTGACCTGATCATACAATACCTGTGCGGCCCCCTGCACCGACAAATCACTTGCCATCCCTTCGGCCTTTATACCATAGTGATCGGTCAACTCTTTGGCCAACGCCTTCAACTTATCCTCCGAACGCGCTGCCAAAATCACATCGATCCCATTTTTTGCAAACACGCGCGCCAGTTCCAACCCAATGCCACTGGAAGCCCCGGTAATCAACGCCATAGCCATCCATTTATCCTCCTGATCATGATCACATTCCCACAAACCCGTGCCAATATGCAAAAAAAACGCCCAATTGGCGAGTGTGTTCTCTCAAACCACCAAACACTGTCCCTTGATTCTATACTTTACAACATCTGTATTTATGCCTATTCTGCCTTTCCTTTACATCCACCACCTTAACAACCCGGAGCGACATATGAAACTCGTGCAATTTATCCATCCCACAAGTGGCCCGCGATTTGGCCTTATTGACAACAACATCGTCATCGATCTTACCGCATGTGCCCCACACCCACAGTCTTTGCACGATCTTTATTACAATCACGGGGGCAACAAAAATGGCCTGGAAAACACAATCCTGGCCATCAACACCAGCAACGCCGCCCGGCTCTCGCTCGACGATTTATTAACCAACACAGGCGACACAACAAAACCGCACCTCATCAGCCCGGTCACAGCCCCCTCACACGCGCCCCATCTTTTGCGCATCTGGCTGGCAGGCGTGACTCACGAAGACAGCGCCAAACTGCGCGAAATAGAAGCCAAACAGGCCACGGGTGCAAATGTGAATGTCTATGAACAAAAATATCGCGAATGCGCCAGGGGCGGCATTCCCGAACTGTTTGCCAAAACCGATACGGCCAACCTCGTCGGCCACGGCGGTTCCATCGCCCGTCCCAACGACACAATGCGCCTGGTGCCCGAAACCGAACTGGTCACCGTGTATGGCCTCAATGCCCAGGGTCAGATTGAACGCCTCGGTTATACCGGCGGCAACGACTACACTGACAACGGCATCGAAGCCGAAAACCCGCTCAATTTGCCCCAGGCCAAAAATTGGGCGCATGGCTGTGCCAGTGTTGGCCCTTTGTTTGTCACCGAAAAAGCATTTGACAACAGCAGCGTCAAAGTCTCTTGCGAAATTGTGCGCAACAACAAACGCGTCGGATACAAAGAAGGGCATACCGGGCAAAACCATCTCAATATGCCCGACGGCCTGTTTCATCTGGAGCGATCCCTGTTTTCACGCATTCCCTTAGAACAAAACACCCTCCAGATCCTTTACTGGGGCACCCCCATTGTCTTTTCCGACAAAGACCTTGAAAATGGCCTGCTCGTCGGCGACAGGGTCAAAATGACCTTTGATGGTATTGGCCCGCTTGAAAACCCCATTGTCGCCTTTTCGAAAACCGAACAACTCAACTGGCTCAACACCTATCGGTAAAACCATATCCAACAAATTTTAAAAAGCCGCCCAATTTCAAAAATTAGGCGGCTTTTCTGTTCTGTAAAATGCAGGAAATACAAAACGGAATTCCCTACATCACCCGGTCATGTCCCCACGGATCGCTTTTCACCACCTGATATGCCCTATTTTTCACAGGCCCCTTGGGTTCATCGTGCAATGTCGCCGGATCGTAAGATGCCCCGGCCAATTTTAACAACACTTCCAATGCTTCACAGCCCCATGTCAATCCTGATAAAAACATTCCCTTGCCATTAATATCCATCACCGTTGCCCCTTCAGGTGCCACAAGAATCCGACGCAAGGCGCGCAAATGCGTTCGGTGCAATTTAAAATACAACAAGGCCTCGGTCGGATTCTGTCCGTCATAGCGCAACTGGTCCATAATTGATCCTAACCTCACAAAAGTATCGGCTTGCGAAGATATCTGTTCTACAGTATAATATACAAATTAAAAAATCTAATTTTACAAATTATTAAATCTAACAAATACATTTTTCGAGTGCAGCGTCACACCTCAGTCAGATCGAACCTACCGTTTCCCAACAAGGAGGACAGGATGGCACAAACCGCTGAACGGGTCGCACAAACTGCTGCATTTCCATTTCCAGGTATCCCCGATGTGGGCGATGCGGGCGATGCGGTTATCTGGGTTGAAAAACACATCAGCCAGGCCGCCTGTGCATATCCCATCACCTCGTCATCCATTATCGGTGAAAAATACAGCGCAGTCGTCGCCAATGGGGCCAAAAACCTGTGGGGTGACACCCTCATTTTTATTGAACCTGAGTCTGAACATTCCTCGGCCTCTGCCGCCGAAGGATTTGCCGTGGCCGGAGGCCGTGTTACCAATTTCACATCCGGGCAGGGTCTGGTATTGATGAAAGAAGTGCTCTACACCATCTCGGGCAAACGCCTGCCTGCCGTTTTTCACATTGGTGCCCGTGCCCTCACATCCCAATCGCTCAATGTCCACGCCGGGCATGACGATGTGATGGCTGTGGCCGATTGCGGATGGGGCATGCTTTTTGGCCGCAACACACAAGAAGCCATGGATTTATCGCTGATCTGTCGCCGCGTGGCAGAAGACACACAAACGCCTTTTATGAATATCATGGATGGGTTTCTCACCACCCACACCGTTCAAAATGTCATGGCCATTGAACCCGACATGATGAAACAATACGTCGGGCGCCCGGAAGACCGAATTCTCAATCTCATGGATCCCAAAAATCCAGTTATGAGCGGTGTGGTGCAAAACCAGGACAGCTACATGAAAGGCAAAATTGCCCAGCGCTATTTTTACGACCGAATACCCGATCTTTTATTGGCCGCAATGAATGAATTTTACACCCAAACCGGTCGCCGCTACGATTTACTCGATGGATATCAAACCGACGATGCCGACTATGTGATTGTGGGCATGGGCAGCATGCTTGAAACTGCCGAAATCGCCGTTGACTGGCTGCGCAATAACGAAGGATTAAAAGTGGGGGCCATGCACGTCACATCATTTCGCCCATTCCCTGGCCGAGAGCTTGTTGAAGCACTCAAAAACGCCAAAGCCATTGCCGTTGTCGAACGCATGGACAATCCTCTGGCACAATCCAATCCCCTCACAGCCGAAATCAAAGCCGCTTTTGCCGATGCGGCTATCGATGGCGATATCGATCATATTCCCACCATCTTTTCCGGTGTGGCGGGTCTGGGCAGTCGCGATGTGCGCCCCGGCGACTTTATCGCCACCGTGCGCAACATGCAAGCCGATGTTTCCAAACGCTTTTTTGCCTTGGGCATTCAGCATCCTCTATCCCTCAACCGCGAAGCCGATCCCCCAACCCGTCCGTCTGGGGCTTTTGCCATGCGCGGCCATTCAGTAGGGGGCTACGGGTCGGTCACCACAAACAAAGTCATTGCCACCTTACTGGCCAACCTCGGCCTTAAAGTACAGGCCTATCCCAAATACGGCTCCGAGAAAAAGGGGTTGCCCACCACGTATTATCTCACAGCCGCCAATGAACCCATTCGCACCCACTGTGAACTTGAGGTGGTTGACTTTGTGCCCCTAAACGACATCAATGCCTTCAACATAGCCAATCCGCTTGCCGGCGTGGTGGATGGGGGCATGATCTTCATTCAAAGCACCCATACAGACCCCCAAAAAATCTGGCAGTATGTGCCCGGATATGCCAAAAAAATGATTCGCACCCGCGACATCAAAACCCTGGCCCTCAACGCCGTCAAAATTGCCCTTGAAGAAGCCCCCTCGCCCGATCTCATTCAGCGATTCCAGGGCATTGTATTGCTCGGCATTTTTCTCAAACACACCCCCTTCCAGAAAGATCTGAATCTCACCGAAGAAGAACTCTTCAACACGGTAGAACAGGCCGTTGGAAAATACTGGGGCCGAAAAGGGGCCGACGTGGTATCTTCCAATATGAAAGCCATTTACCGGGGATATTCGGAAGTTCTTGAAATTCCCCGCAGCCTCATTGAAAGCACCATCCATCAAGAAACCAATCACATTCCTGGTGGGGTCACCGTCGGTTGTTGAACAGCCACTTGTGAACGGTTCATAATCCATTCCATTTCCGCTCCCAAGCAGAATGTAGCGACAAACCTGACAACAGAAAACCGACCGTGCTTAACAACAATAAATTGAAGCCGAGGAAACCAACACATGGCCCAAAATGGCACCCACAGCGAATCGATCATCGCCCTCGATCCTATGTTCGATTCTACAGATCCCAGCGGATCACTAATAAATTTAAACACCCTGCTCAACATCGAAGACTTTAACACGCGCATCGTCGGGGCCTACAACTCAGGTGCTGCAGAACAAGGCCTGCCCGCCGATATCAGCGTGGCCCGCAGTTTAATGGCTCCCGGCAGCGGCGCACTGCGCGACTTCAGTTATATTGCGCCAGAAATTCCCGAGTTCCTTCCCGAAAATTGTGTCGGGTGCATGGACTGTGTCACCGAATGTCCCGACACCGCCATTTTAGGCAAAATTGCCACCGCAGAAGAAATGGAAAAGGAACTGGCCAAAATAACCGATCCCGATCAAAAAGCCTATTTGCGCAAGCAATTTACAGAAACCGCCAAATACCATGCCAATTTTGAGAAAAAGGGCAAAGAAGGGGCTTATTTTGGCATTTTTATTGACCCCACCAAATGCAAGGGCTGCGCCGAATGTGTCGAGGTGTGTTCCGACAAAAACGCATTGAAAATGATTGATAAAACTCCGGAAAACCTCGAAGATTATCGCCGGTCATGGAAATTCTACAACAACCTGCCCGAATCGCCCCGGGAGTATATCATTGAAAAATCCGTGCAAGACATGATGCTCAGCGAAAAATCTCTGCTCTACGTCGGCGGGGCTGGTTCGTGCATGGGCTGCGGAGAAGCCACGGCACTGCGCATGATGCTGGCGGCCACGGGATTTGTCTATGGTTCCGAGAACATTGGCCTGGTTGCTTCTACCGGATGCAATACCGTTTACACCTCCACCTAGCCCTATAATCCCTATACCATACCATGGACCAACTCGCTCTTTGAAAATAGCCCCGCCGATGCCATGGGCGTTCGTGCCCGCTGGAACCAATTGGGCTGGCACGACAAAAAACTCTGGGTTATTGGCGGCGATGGGGCCATGCTCGACATCGGTTTTCAATCCCTGTCGCGCATGCTCATGTCCGGCATGGACATCAAAGTCATCGTACTCGATACACAGGTCTATTCCAACACAGGGGGGCAGGCATCTACATCCTCCTTCACCGGACAAAACACCAAAATGTCGGTGCACGGCTCGGCCATTCCCGGCAAAACCGAACGCCGCAAAGAACTCGGCCAAATCTGTATGATGCATCCCGATGTGTTTGTGGCACAAACCATCACCTCGCTGCCCAATCATTTTTACAAAGCCATCATGGCCGCCAACGAATACAAAGGCCCGGCCGTTATCACCGTTTTCACCACCTGTCAGCCCGAACACGGCGTGGCCGACCACATGGCCTCCCACCAGGCCAAATTGGCCATGGAATCGCGCGCATTTCCCATTTTTATTTACGACCCGCGCGAAGGCGAACGCATCAAAGACCGCCTCAGTTTGCGCGGCAACCCAGCGGTCAATGAGGATTGGTACACCATTCGCAAAACCGGTGAAACCATCGATTTCATCACCTTTGCCCGCACCGAAGGCCGGTTTTCCAAACATTTTGATGCCGATGGCAAACCTTCTGAGGCCCTGTTGGCTTCTCAGGAAGACCGCCTCAAAAACTGGCGCATGTTACAGGAAATGGCCGGAATTATTTGACGCATTCCACGCATTAAAATGGCCCCCGGAGCAGTACATGGCCGGGGGCCATTTTTTTATTTTACCCGTGAAAGCATTAAAAAATCATTTATTTTACCAATCGGTCAACTATTATATTAAAATATTAATTTTACAAAAATTGAAGGTGGAAAATTTTCTTGATATATCATACTTGTGCAATTTAAAAGTATCTCGCAGTTGACAATTCCACTTTTGACTGGTAAATTGTAGCCTCCTGTTATTGTCCTTGATTAAGACCGTATATTTTTAGGGTTTTATCCTGTGTTGGAAAGCCATAACCACCGTTTCCCTCTTTAGCACATAGGCCGTTATCCATATCTCAAAGACTCAGGCTCTGCCCAAAAGGATTCCACTATGTCCGATGACGTCATTCGACAAACCACCAGCGACATCGACCCCACCGAAACCCAGGAATGGATAGAATCCCTGGCCTATATTCTGCAACAACACGGTGCAGAGCGGGTGCGTTATATGCTCAACCGGTTGGAACGGGAAGCCACAGCGCACATGGGCGTGAACATCCCGTTTACATCCAACACCCATTATATCAATACCATACCCAAAGAAAAACAACCCCCGTATCCGGGTGATCGCGAAATTGAACGCCGCATTAAAAGTTTTGTGCGCTGGAACGCCATGGCCATGGTCACACGGGCCAATAAAGAAGCCGACGGCATTGGTGGGCACATTTCAACCTTTGCATCATCTGCGACACTTTATGAAGTTGGGCAAAATCACTTTTTTCGCGCGCCCAATGGCGATTTTTCCGGCGATCAGATCTTTTTTCAAGGTCACGCTTCTCCCGGCATGTATGCCCGGGCTTTTCTCGAAGGTCGCCTCAATACCGAACACCTTGAAAACTTTCGCCGTGAATTGCGCAAACCCGGTGGTTTGTCATCTTATCCACACCCCTATCTCATGCCCAATTTTTGGCAATTCCCCACAGTCTCGATGGGCCTGGGGCCTTTAATGGGTATTTATCAGGCCCGGTTTAATCGCTACCTTGAAGATCGCGGCCTTAAACCCGATGCAGCCAGTTCCAAAGTTTGGGTGTTCATGGGCGATGGTGAAAGCGACGAACCCGAATCTCTCGGTGCCATCAGTCTGGCTTCACGCGAAAAACTCGACAACCTCATTTTTGTCATCAACTGCAACCTGCAGCGCCTCGACGGCCCGGTGCGCGGCAATGGCAAAATTATTCAGGAACTCGAAAAAGTATTCCGGGGTGCAGGTTGGAATGTCATCAAAATTATTTGGGGTGATGATTGGGATCCCCTTTTGGCCAAAGACAAAGACGACCTGCTCAAAGCGCGAATGGAAGAAGTTGTGGATGGCCAATATCAAAAATACACGGTTGAATCAGGTGCGTATATTCGCCGCGACTTTTTTGGTGCCCATCCCGAACTGCTCAAAATGGTTGAACACCTCTCAGACGAACAATTGCAAAAAATGCGCCGTGGTGGGCACGATCCTGAAAAAGTTTATGCTGCCTTCAAAGCCGCTTTTGAACACACCGGATCACCCACGGTTATTCTGGCTAAAACCGTCAAAGGATACGGCCTGGGCGAAGCCGGTGAAGGTCGCAACATGACCCACGGGCAAAAAAAATTGGAAGAAGCCGAACTGCGAGATTTCAAACGGCGCTTTGACATTCCCATTTCTGATGAAGAAGTGGGCAAAGCGCCATTTTATCGTCCTGCTGATGACAGTGTGGAAATGAAATATTTGCAAAAGCGCCGCCGGGAAATGGGAGGGTATTTGCCCTCACGCAATGTTCAGGCCAAACCCCTCAAAGCCCTGTCTATGGATCTTTTCGACGAAGCCCTAAAAGGCACGGGCGACCGCGACGCTTCGACAACCATGGCTTTTGCCCGCATGTTTGCCCGACTGACACGCGACAAAGAAATAGGTCACTTGCTGGTTCCCATCATTCCCGATGAAGCCCGAACCTTTGGCATGGATTCTCTGTTTCGCCAGCTCGGGATTTATTCGCATGTGGGCCAACTGTACGAACCCGTCGATGCCGGCAATATCAGCTATTATCGCGAAGCCAGAG
>CAXNEV010000159.1:0-7927 GCA_964200925.1 Candidatus Latescibacterota bacterium
CGAAACATTCGACGTTGGTGGGGTTGCGTTTGATTTTGTTGAGAAAAAGGTCTGTGTAATAATTGAGATCCCAATCGTCAAATGATAAGCCCATTTTTTTGTTGATGCGCTCAAGGGCAAAACGGCCTTCTTCCAGGATGGGAATGGAAAAGACGGATTCGGGCTGAATGCCGGTTTCAAACGTGGTTAAAGGTTCGGGATACGGGCATTCGGTCATGCGGTCGTGAACAAGGGCGAGAAAGGCATCTTTTTGGGCATAAGAGAGGTCGGCTTTGAGGAGGTAGCGAAAAGAGCGTTCGATGCGTTTGACCTGAGAAAGGCCACATGCCTGACATATTGCGGTGGCATTGGTGGACCAGGCTGTGGTAAAGTTCATGCGCGGGCCGACTTCGAGCAGTGTACCATTGCCTGTGAGAAAAGATTGTTTGGCAAATTGATGGGGTTCAAAGGTTTCTCGAAGCAGCCAGGAGAGACGGTCTTGCTGTTCAGCGGATAGGGGGCTGTCGATTTGAATGTTGTAACAGGCTTCGGTTTCAATGTTGCCAATGGAAGGTGAAATGTGTTGCTGGGCTTCATGGAGGAGGGCGTATTTTTTTGCATTGGAGATGCCGGGGGTGCGATAGACGTGCAAAAAGGTCATGGGGCTTCCTTGATCGTTGCTATGGCTTACTGTTTATAGAAAAAATTGTTATCGGCTTCTTTGAGTGAGGGCAGGTTTTTGTCGCGGTCGGAAAGAATGGGATCTTTGATGGGCCACAGAATGGCCAGGTCTGGATCGTTCCAGGCGATGCCGCGATAGGTTTCAGGGGTGTATTCGGCGGTGCATTTGTAGGTGAAGTCAACGGTGTCGCTGAGCACGCAAAATCCGTGGGCAAACCCTTCGGGTACCCACAGCATCTCGGGCCGTTCCTGGGTGAGTTCAACCCCCACCCAGTGTCCATAAGTGGGAGAGCCTTTGCGAATGTCAACGGCGACATCGTAAATGCGCCCGTGAATAACAGAGACGAGTTTGCCCTGGGCATCGGGATCTTTTTGATAGTGCAGTCCGCGCAACACACCGCGAGTGGAACGCGAATAGTTGTCCTGTACAAAACCCTGGTGGATGCCATTGGTTGCAAAATCGGAGTATTTATAGGTTTCTCTGAAAAACCCGCGGTCATCGGGAAATTGTTTGCAGCGAATCAGAACAACATCGGATATGGCAAGGCGGCAGAATTCAAAGGGCATTGGAGTTCCCCTTTATGGGCATTTGCGATGCCCTTATGGATGATGGGATTATAATATAGACATTCGGCATGTCCGTCAAAAGCAGAAATAAATGGGGGACAATGGTGTTCGAGCAAAAACGCAAGCATATCTTTTTTGACATCGGGTTGGAAATTGTGCGTAACAAAGTATTTGCCAGTTGTGTAATCGGATACAAAATTACGGCTGGCGACTGTTTAAATTTAGATGGAGAAATAATATTTTCCAAATTTATTATATTCATCCCGTCGATAATATTTTAAAATGATTATTTGTTTGAACGAGTTAAGTTTTGAAAGATTGAATCATTGGAAGCAAATCGGGAAATTTGAAAATGTGCGGTCGGCGTTTACTTGATTGGAAGACTCTATAGTTGCGGGAAGCAAATTTCTGTCAAGGGTGTTTGCAGAAATTTTTGGAATTTCACTTGACAGGGTTTGGGGGGAAATATATTTTGGGCGTGCAATTGTGTTGTTGCCATAGCTTTCGAAGGCCAACCCCGGGAGGGAGCTTTTTAAGGCTATGTTATTTTTTATCATCGGGAAAAACAAATGGCTTTTTGTGAACATCGAGATATTCTTGTCGAAGCTGGGCCAATTTATCGTTGGGCAAGACAATGCGCCGTTTTTGACTTTGTGCGCCTTCGATCAGTTTTTGATGCAGTTCTCGAAAGCGCGTGTATCCATTTGCGACATTTTCAGCCGTGATAATGCCATCGGCATCGGTATCAAAAAGAGATTCGATGATGAGTGTCAGAACGCCTTTTTCTATTGGGTCGTAGGTGCGTTGTATCAAAGCCACCTGATCGGTCAAATCGCGAAATCGATATCCATTTACATCGGTGTATTCTGTGGTTGCACTAATAACAAAACCGAATTGTTGCCGAATTTCGGTGATCATATCGGCATCTTTCAGTTGAATGCCGTTTTTTGTAATGGGTCGAAACACATATCTTAAATCGAGGCCGAGTACCATTTGGGCTGGCAGAGAACCATCGCTATAAGGTTCATCTTTTTTGATATCCGTTTGGCCGCGTGTGCCCAAACTCTTGACTATGGTTTGAAAATTGACTTTGCGCAAATAGGCACTGATGCCGCTTTCGATTTGCATTTGATATTGTCGCAAGACTTCTTGTGATTTCCCATTGAGATCAAACCGGCGGCCTTTGATAAAGTAATAATCGTTTTCATCCATACCATTCAGATTGACATCGACAAATTCCATGTAGTCGCTTTTGTAATACCCTTCTGGTTTTAACGTGTCGGGTTCCGCGGGAATTTGATAACGCCGCACGCTGAACCAGTCGCCGCGATCGATCAATTTGTTGCCATTGTCAAAATAGCGCAATTGATATCCCACAATACCTGCGGGAAAATCTCGAGAGGTATAGGCCGAGCTTTCTCGTCGGTTGTTTTGAATCAAATAGAGGGCAATTTGGCCCAGCGTCACATCGATATCCCCATCTCCGGCATAGGTAAAGGTACCTTTTTCCGGATCAATATCGGCATGGGCCAGTGGGGGCAATGAAAAAACAGGCAGCACTAAAAAAATAAAACAGAGGATGTGCCACATGAGTCATCTCGATTCTGAAGGGTCATCCGAGGCACTGTATTCCAAAACGTCATCATCATCGGGAAATTCAAAAACATACCCACAGGGACAAATGGGATGATCATGTGCCCTTATGGTCTGACATTCTGGGCATCGTTCGGCGGGTTTATACAAGTATTTGACAATGACGACGATGATAATCACGCCAGCAAAAAGGAGGGATATGAGCATGTTTTTGGGTATGTGCGGGTGTTGATTAAAAAGAAATGTGCCGTGTTTCTTTTTGGAACATTGAATTGGGGTGTTTGATAAAAAAATAAAAAACAGGGTAAAAAGCAACAGGCAGGGTTTTATCCTGCCTGTTGCTTTTTGTTGTTGGATGCGCATTTTTGTCAGGTGCCGCCAGAATCACCCACTTCAACACCTTCTGCGTCGGGGATGTCAACCATTTGTACGGTAACCTTGCGAGCGTCATTCATAAACTGGTTAATGCGGCTTTGAAGAGACTGAATGTCTTGTTCAAATTGATCGAGTTCTTTTACAAGATCCTCGAAATCGAGTTTTATAGCGTTAACTTCACTCCTACTCATAGATATCCTTTCTCGCAGTTGGGGTGGTGTGTTGAGGGGAGAAGGGAAGGTGAGGACGGGCCTCTTGTTGGGGAAGAAAAATATAGGAAAATCGGATGGAGAGGTCAAGGGTGAAAATAGATCCATGTGCATGGATCTATTTTCATATCTCATTTTATTCAAATAAGTTGCAATATTTCTATTTGGAGTGGCAAGGCGGGTTGGGCACCCTTTTTAGAAACCGTTAAAGCCCCTGCGGCACATGCAAATCGAACGGCCAGATCAAGCGGCTTTCCCTGGCCAATGGCACAGGCTAAAGCGCCATTAAACGCATCACCGGCAGCTGTTGTGTCCACGACTGAAACAGAAGGGGCTGGCACGAGGACTGTTTGGTCGGGCGTAACCAGCAAAGCACCTCGTGCACCTAAGGTGATGATGACATTTTGAACCCCTTTTTGTTGCATGATATGAGCCGCCTGTTCGGCCAGAGCTTGCGTGCCTGGATGGATACCTGTGAGCAGGTGCGTTTCTGTTTCATTGGGTGTGATCAGATAAAGATCGGGCCAAAGTGAAGGAGGCAAATGGGCGGCAGGGGCTGGATTGAGAATGACTGGCAGATGGTGTTGTTTGGCCATTGAAACGGCATAAACAATAGTTTCTATGGGGGTTTCAAGCTGTAATAAACAAATATCGGCGCGTTTAAATGCGGCTTCGGCAGATTCCAATTGCCCCGTAGACAGGGCGGCATTTGCGCCAAGGGCGACAACGATGCTGTTTTCTCCTTTTTGATCGACCAGAATGAATGCCACGCCCGAAGGCAAATTGGGATCTTGAAAGATATGGTCAGTTTGAATGCCTTCGGTTTTAAAGTTGGCAATGGCCTGTTTGCCAAAATCATCCAGCCCCACGCGGGCAATGAAGGTGACACATGCTCCTGCGCGTGCAGCAGCCACCGCCTGGTTTGCCCCTTTTCCGCCTGGTGCGGTAAAAAATGTACCACCCAAAAGGGTTTCACCTGGAGAAGGAAATCTGGGGGTGTGAATGACCAGGTCGGTATTTGAACTTCCGATAACCAGCACATTGGACATGGGTATAGACTTTTTTTAAGATTGTGTGTTAAACTTTTTGTGCGACGTAGAATTTGAAGTCGGGATCAATGTCCACTATGAATTTTCCTGGGGGTTTTTGGGCATCGATGCGCTGGCGGCTGTTGTAATAAACAAGATTAAATCCCGTTTGGGCAAGTATCGATCGATAGGTTCTGGGTGATATAATTTGCATGTAGTACACTTCCAAATTTCGGCTTGTGTCGTGAATGACTTCTCCCCATTCTATTGCACTGTTTTGACGACGCAAAATTCGGGAGAACCAAAAACGTACCAGGCGGTTTAAACGCGCCGGGGCATAGCGGTTAAAGGCTTCTATGGCATGGGTGGTGAAAATGAAATGCCCACCCGGTTTGAGCACGCGATAAACTTCGTTGATAACGCTCCTTTTGCCTGCAATGCCAGGTACAAGCTCGATGCCATTATAAGAGAATAATACGCCGTCAAAACTGCCGGGAGCAAATGGCAAATCCGTTGCATCGGCGGTTGCCCAATGACTGTTTAAACGCCACTGCCGTGCCTGAGCCTGAGCCCGGCGCACCATAGGCAATGACAAATCAACTCCTATGACCCAATAGTTTTGCTGGGCAAGTGGAATGGTGGTGCGACCAGCTCCACAACCCAAATCCAGAATGTGCCCCCCTTCTGGCCAAAAGGCGGACAGAAGGTATTCTTCGGATGGCCACAGACCCACAATGGCATATTTGTTGACAACCCAAGTGCGTGAATAACCCAGGCGTACACGGTTTTTGAGCGAATTTGGCATCACGCCTAAAAGTAGGGTGTTTGACGCAATCGGTCAAGCAACGAAGGGTTATAAATCGCTATCCTTGACTTGTTTTGATCCTTTGCTTATTTTGGATAAGCCCTTGCTCTTTAAAATGTTGTGCTTGTGATGTCGGGATTTTTGATGTGAAATTCTGAATGGATTGCCCTTTGGTGAAAATCTGAAGGAACCATCCGGGTGTTGTTTCGTTTATGGACGAGAGGTTTGTTGTGAAACAACAAATTTTGTGGTATGCGGGCTGTTTGATGGTATGCGCCCTATGTTTGACAGGCTGTGCCACAACGCGTTATGAAGAGGTCGGTTCTCCTCCCACGGCTGACATTGCCCAATTGTCACTGGTAGAGACTGTGCCGTTATTACAGCAGCGCATGAAAGATCTTGAAGAACGTGTTGCGCGAATTGAAGCCGAATTGGCCGGGCGTTTTTCCGGTTTGGAGGCTTCACAGGGAGAATTGACAACGCGTTTGATGTCTTTGTCCGAACAAATAGAAATGATAAGCCGTCAATTGCAGGGAACTTCTGGTATGGCAAAACCGGCTTCAGATGTAATGACATCAGCAAAGGATTTGTCGCAGCTTTATGAACAGGGATTGAGTGCTTATTATGATCGCCGGTATGGTGAAGCACAAGAAAAATTTGAACGATATCTCAAATTAATGCCGAAGGGAGAATTGGTTGATAACGCCCAGTATTGGGCGGGTGAGTGTGAATATGGCAAAAAAAATTACCAGGCTGCCATAGATGCTTTTCAGAAAGTATCGAAATTTGCCAAAACAGAAAAAGACGATGATGCCCAATTTATGATTGGCCAGTGTTATTACAATCTGGGAAATCTCGAAAATGCCCTTGTCGAATTTAATCGGTTGAAAATAGACTATCCTGACAGTGAGTATCAAGGCAGGGTCGAAGCGTACATTGAAAAAATTCGCGCCGCCCAGGATGCATCTCAATAGGACTTGCAGTTGTGAGGAATATGAAACGATTTTTGATTGTGGGGTGGATGATTCTGCTGGTGATCCAAGCAGGATGTGCTACAGAAAAGTATCGGCGCAAAACCCCGGAGGCCTATTACGAGGCTGCGCAAAAGGCATTGCATAAAAACGATTGTTATCAGGCCGAGTTGTTGTTTCAAAATTTGCTGTCAGATTTTCCTGGATCCAATTTAACCGATGATGCCCAATTTGGTTTGGGTCAGGCCAACCAGTGTCAAAAAGATTATGTGACCGCCATTTTTGAATATGAGCGTCTGCTCAATGAATATCCCGTTAGTGAGTATGCCCCCTCTGCCCGTTTTCAAATTGGGGAATGTTATTTTCAAGAAGCGCGCGATATTCATCACGATCAAGAAGAAACGCATAAGGCCATTCGCGAATACAGTCGATTTATTGAAGATTATCCCCAAAGCGATCTGGTCAAAGATGCACAATCCCGCATTGTAGAACTGCGCAATCGGTTGGCCGCAAAAGAAGTGATGATTGCCCAAAACTATCTCAAATGGGGGTTTGTAACTTCTGCCCAACTTTATGCCAAAAATGTCATAGAGCAATTTGCCGATGTGGAATCGGCAATAAATGCCCGGTTGATACTGGCTCGTGTGAAAGCCAAAACGGGTGATATGGAAGGTGCTTTGCAAGAATTAACTTTTCTGGCGGGGCAAGAGCTGTCGTTGGAATTGAGAAATGACGTTGAACAAACAACGGCAGAGATCAAAGAAGCCATGGCAAAGCATCATGCGGAAAAATAACCATGACGGGGCGCATTGGCATCCTGGGCGGTACATTTGACCCCATTCATATTGGGCATCTGATCGTTGGGCAAGAAGTGTTGCACAGGTGCCGATTGGATCATTTGTTGTTTATGCCTTCGGGAGAGCCTCCGCATAAACAATATTCCGAAATGGCCTCTCCTGCGGCACGGGCTGAAATGGTTCGGCTGGCAGTTGACGGTCATTCGCAGTTTGTTTTGAGCACGTTTGAATTGCAGAGGCCCGGAAAATCTTATACCGTCAAAACGCTGAGCGATTTTCGAAAAGACCATGCACAGGCGACTTTGTTTTGGGTTGTGGGTGCAGACAATGCCATTGATATGAAATCGTGGTGCAATCCAGAAGGCGTGTTGGATTTGGCCCAGGTGGTGGTGGTGTCGCGCCCGGGATTTGATGTGACGTGCGTGGATCCACTTTTTCGGCAAAAAATGATTTTTATTGAAACACCTTTGCTGGAAATTTCTGCTACTGAAATTCGTCGCCGGGTGCGCCAGGGGGCATCAATTCGGTATTGGGTGCCCAATGCCGTGGCGCAGTATATCGCATCATGTGGTTTATACCGATAGAGGAAACAGATGTCAACTGCAGATTCTTCCCAACATAAACCAAAGCGATTGGGCGGTACGCCCGAAGGGCGCGTGCAACGGTATTTTTGTGTTGAAGATGACAACTGTCATGCATTTGCCAAAGTTTCCAAAGAGGCCAAAGTGTTGCGCAAAGAACCCAAAGAAATTCTGGTCATGGGCAGGTCTGTAAAAGGCTGGATAATCGAATTGTTGGTGCCTGCCACCGATGGGATCGTGCGCACCGATGAGGTCAGTAAAGCCTGATTTTAAAACCTGGTTCAGAATGGATCTCATGTTTTAACAAACGAAAAAAACCGGAGAATAGACCTCCGGTTTTT
>CAXNEV010000160.1:0-7919 GCA_964200925.1 Candidatus Latescibacterota bacterium
GATGAAACGCGTTTTAACAGGGTTGCTGTTGTTTTTTCTGACCTCACAGATCCATGCCGCCGATCTGGAAGGCACGGTCAAAAACGCAGAAACCGGTGAACCGTTGCAAAACGCCAATGTGCGCATTCAGGGCACCAACAAAGGCGATGGCACCGATAAACACGGTCGTTATAAAATTGACAAACTCGATCCCGGCACCTATATCGTGCATGTTTCTCATGTGGGTTTTTCCCCGATGGAAAAACGCCTGTTTATTGATAAAAAGGGGAGCAAGCTTGATTTGGCACTGGATATGATCGTGTTGCCGGGTGATGCAGTCACCGTGACTGCATCACGCGGAGTGGCGCGCGAAACACCCATCACGTTTAGCAATATCACCCGCCAGGAACTCGATGATCGTTACAATATTCAGGACATGCCCAAACTGCTGTCGGAATTGCCGTCGGTTAATACCTATGACGAAACCGGTAACGGCATTGGGTATAGCTATATTACCATGCGCGGATTTGATCAGCGCCGCATTGCCGTGATGATCAATGGCATTCCGCAAAACGATCCGGAAGACCACAACGTTTATTGGGTCAATTTCCCCGATCTGGCCTCCAGTCTGGAAGACATCCAGGTGCAGCGCGGGGCGGGCAGTGCCTTTTATGGCCCGGCGGCCATTGGCGGTTCCATCAACCTGGTCACCAATCGATTTAATCCCGACCCAAAACTTTCTCTCTCGTCGGGATATGGCAGTTATGACACCCGAAAATTAGGTGTTACCCTCAACTCCGGGTTAATCGACAATCGGTTGGCCTTTCATGCCCATTTCAGCAAAACCCTCACCGATGGATATCGCGATAAAGCCTGGGTCAATTTCCAATCCTATTTTTTTGGCGGGGCCTATTATACCGAGCGCACCACCACGCGCTTCCACATTTATGGCAGCAAAAATCTCGACCATCTCAATTATTATGGAATCTCTCCGACCACCACAGTCAATGGTCAGGAGGTCAACGCCCTTGACGACCGCACATTGCGGCGTCAAAACCCCATTTCGGGGGATGACGAAATTGAAGATTTTCACCAACCGCATTACGAACTGCTGCACGAGTGGACACTTAGCCCTCAGCTTTCTGTCAACAATTCAATTTTTTATGTGCAGGGCGACGGGTTTTTTGATTTTGACGGTTCGTGGGCCGACACCTCCTATTTTCGATTAACCTCTCAATATGGGTTTCATCCCACCGACAATCCGGGGCAATCGCTCATTCGGGCCTATGTCAACAACCGGCAGGGCGGATGGCTTCCCCGCATGACCCATCGCACCGACCGGTCAACCACCGAAGCCGGGCTTGAACTGCGGTATCACCAGTCGCTGCACTGGGGCAAAATTCGCTGGGCCGAACATTTGCCCGCAGCAGTCACGCCTGATTTTCGGTATTATGAATACAAAGGGGGCAAATGGGTAAGCTCTGTTTATGTCAATCACACGTATAACGTGACCCGACGGCTCAACCTGATGAGCAACCTGCAACTGTCCTATAAGCGCTATCGGTTTTTTAATGAAAAATATGTCGGTACCACCTTCGCGGTGCCCCATACTTTTGTGACGCCACAACTGGGAATCAACTTCAACGTGACCAATAAATTTAATCTCTACACCAGTTTTGCCTATACCGAGCGCGAACCCCGATTGGTCAATTATTACGATGGGGCAGAGTCAACGTGGTCCACGCCGCAATTTGAACAACAGGCCAATGGGGCATTCAATTTTGAAAAACCGCTGGCCAAACCCGAAAAACTCAACAATCTCGAATTGGGCGGTGGATATACAACGCCCGTTTTCCGAACCCATGTCAACCTGTTCTGGATGGATTTTCGCGACGAAATTGTCAAAAACGGCCAACTCGATCTGTTTGGCCAACCCATTACGGGCAATGCCGACAAAACCCTGCACACGGGCATTGAAGTTTCTTTTGCGGGCCGTCCGGTAAAAGTCCTTACCTTGCAGGGCAATGTGAGTTATAGCCACAACACGTTTAAACGCCACACCGATTATGCCAGTGGTCAACCCGTGGTGCTCGACGGCAACCGCATTGCCGGATTTCCCGACATGTTGGCCAATTTGCGCACCACGCTTGAACACGATGGGTTTTACACATCGCTGCATCTGCGGTATGTGGGCAAACAATACACGGACAATTCCGAAGACAACCGTCAAAACCCATCGCTGCGCACCACACCGGGTTACACCCCGCTCATGGTTGATCCTTATACGGTGGTCAACATGAGCCTGGGATATGATCTGGGCAAACACCTCGGCATCAAAGGATTTGAAATTCGCCTGGACATCAACAATCTTTTTGATGCCTTATACGAAACCCAGGGTGAAAGCACCTCCTTTTTCCCGGCTGCCACGCGCCATTTCTTTTTCTGGACCAAGCTGGATATTTAATACGCATTCCCTCTAAACAAAAAGGCGATCTGTTTCCACAGATCGCCTTTTTTCATCTATGACTCAAACCTTTATGACAGAATCAGTTCCTCAAGCAGTTTGCTGATCTGTTCTAAAGTAACTTGTGGGGATTCTGCCTGTTCAATCATCAATAGAAGCGCCCTTAACTCTGCAAACAAAGCGGGGGGGATGGATTCAAAAAGCTGAATGGTCTGGTGATTCTGTTCTGAGACGATTAACGTATTGACAGGCATGTTCAGGTGTGCCGCTATTTGGGTTGCAATTTTTTTGTTCTGGAGCCACTGGCCCAAACGAAAATAAACTTCGCGTTCGGCAGGTTGGTCCACCAACAAATCGGTCAGGTGCTGTTGTAATTGCGACACATTGGGTTGTTTGTCCGGGTTGTTCAGATCGGTTTCAAATGATTTGATGAAGCGATCCAGCCCCTGATCTGCCGGGAATTGGTTGCGTGCAAATTGAATTACGCGCAGTAGATACTGGGCATTTGACCGGTTGTGGACATAATGGAGTTCGGCTGTTAATTGAACCAGTGCGGCCCCCAGTTGAACAGATGCTTTATCCGCATCGGACAACCCAAAAACACCCTGACTGGACGACCCTCGCACCCGGTCTGATGCCAGATCGGGCCAGGTGGCCTGGCGCGCTCGAATTTCGGCATCCAGAAAAGCCAATTGACCTATCTCGGTTTCGGAACTGGATTTCAGATAGGTTTGATACATGGGATACAATCCCAATCCCAGCAGCAATACCGCTGCTGCCGTGTATAACATCCAGCGCGGAAAAGGCACGGTTTTTTGCCCCGTTTGCCCGGCTTGTTGTAATGCGACGGGCGTTTGGGGCAATTCGTGAGATTCAACCGGATTTTCAACCGCCTGCCGAATCGAAACCACCACAGAAAAACACCGATCACATTGTTTCAGGTGGTTTTCGATTCTTGACTGTTCTATACTTTTCAAGCGTTTATCGACATAGGCGCACCACGTTTCCCAACTGGGGCAAAGCTCTATTTTCATGTTACCAACCATTTTTTGTTCATTGTTAAAAAGTAGCTATCAGCGGTCGGCTTTCAGTTTTCCTGCCTCTCTAAAATTTTTAGAAGGCCATAGACATTGCCACCGAGAGAGCATTTTTTTTGAAATATGAGGAGATATCGGGTTTTGCAGATCGCTGAAAGCTGAACGCTTGTATTTAAAATAACAGTGGATTTGTTTCTCTATTATTTATGAGACAACCAAACCTCAGCTTTTTTGAAATTCATTTTGAAAAAGATACATGTGGAACGGGCAACCCGCATTCGGACAGATACATTTCAATGCTGGATAACAGATCGCGTTTTTTTGTTTCCGGCAAAGAAACCGTACCTTGTTGATCGATACGACTGAGTATGTGGTCACAAATTTTGTTGAGTGCTCGGTCTTTCACATAGTATATTCGGTTGACATTGTCAACTTCCGCGAGGCCCAGATTGGGGTCTGAGGTTGACAGGCGAACGATTTCAGCGGGTTTCAAATTTTCATTGTACAACAAAATGAGGATGCGGCGTTCCTCCAGCGAAAACGTCACCATGATATCTGACAAAGCTTTTTGCACAAAGGATTGTGATTCCCGAAAAATTAAGGCCTGCTCTGGGTTGGGTTTCAAATCAATCACTGTTCCGCGAGGGGTGTGATCATCCTCATCCCCGTCGGTATCCATTTGGATATGGGGTGCTCTGGCCGTGCGGTTTGCGCAGATGCGACTGTAAACACGCGGGCTTTGTTCTGCCAACAAGGTTTCAATTTCCCAGCATTGATCTTCTGTAACATGGAGATCCTGGGCAATATAGGCCGGGTCAAAACCCCAGACCAGGCGTTTGAAAATTTCCTGATCGGTGTGTGAACGAGACGCGAGAATTTTGGGCAATCGCACGTCGGCCCGATCCGGATCTTTGTGCAACAAATAGGCTTTGAGAATGCGCGGGCGATTGGATATGATACCCAATACCCAGGTAGAAGGTTTGCATTTGCCCTGAAAAGATTTCAGGCTCTGTTTCAGATAAGCAGACATAAAAAGGTACAGGTCGGCGGCTTCATCTTCCCGATCTTCTAAAGTGCTGCCCATTCGGTTTGTTTGGCTATAGTCACAGGCTTTCCGATAAATAACATCGGTGTATCGGTTCAAAAAAATGGCCCAGGCATCGGGATCATTCTGTTGAATCTGAACAATCAATTGTTCGTCCGATGTGCCATCGACAACCGAAGATTTTTTGGGAAACCGAATGAATTTAAAAAAGCCGTTTGACATCAAAGCCTCTGCGGCGCGGGTAAAATCGACAAATTCAAGGTGATGGCCTGAAAAGCGATACAAAAAAACCGATAGACGGACATAAGATAAATACGAACCAGCCCAAAACAAATAAAAAGCATATTGGCCATGTTTCCCCCGGAGACCTGCCTCATGACCTATCGCATTTGGATAACCCTCTTCATGTTCTGGTTTTGCGCAATTCCACATTTGGGATCTGCACAGGAAACCGGGCAAATTGAAGGCCGGGTGGTCAATGCCGCCAAACAGCCCATTCCCGGCGTTGATGTTGAGATTGTCGCCCCTCATCCGCCCTTAAAAACCACAACCAATGCCAATGGTCGGTACCGGTTTGATGGGTTACTGCCCGGGCAATACAGCATAACAGCCGCGCACAGCGGATATAAAACCGGCATCTACCGCCAGGTTCAGATCTTGGATCAGGAAACGGTTGTGCTCGATTTTTTGCTTGTGCCAGCACCTGTTTTACAAGACAAAATCGTGGTTTCTGCCTCTCGAAAGGAAGAAAAACTGCTGGATGCACCCGCATCTGTTGTGGTTGTTTCAAAAGAAGACCTTGTGCATGAAAACAACCAGACAGTGATCGAACATATGAAACACCAGCCCAGTGTTGATTATGTACAAACGGGATTGACCCAGACCAATGTTGTGGCGAGGGGTTTTAACAATGTGGCATCGGGTGCCCTGTTGTCTTTTGTGGACAATCGCATTTCACGATTGCCATCGCTGCGATTTAATACGCACAACTTCATTCCGCTCACCGTTGATGATATTGATCGCATTGAACTGGTCTTGGGCCCGGCTTCTGCCCTTTACGGCCCCGAAAGCGCCAGTGGGGTACTGCACATCATCACGCGTTCGCCCTTTGATTCAGAAGGCACGATGCTCCACAGCGGGGGTGGGGAACGCAATATGCGCACCTTTTATGCCCGCCATGCCAAAGTGCTCAACGACAAAATGGCCTATAAATTATCGGCCGGACATTATTTTGCCAGAGACTGGAAATACGAAGATGCTGAAGAAATCCGCTTGCGGGGATTTAACCCCCGCAATGAAAACATAGAACGCACGACTGGCGATCTGCGCCTCGATTTAAAACCGATGAAAGACCTGTCGTTGATTTTTTCAGCCGGTTATAACAAAGCCAGTCATATCGAAATGACCACCGTGGGTGCGGCCCAGGCACAAAATTGGACGTATCAGTATCTGCAAACGCGCCTGCGGTATCGCGATCTGTTTGCACAAGCCTATTACAACCGCAGTAATTCGGGCAATACCCAATTGTTGCGCAACGGAGATGCGGTGGTTGACAAATCAACCCTCACGGTGTTTCAAATTCAACATGCCCTGTCAGCCCATGATCGTTTGCGCCTGACGTACGGTTTGGACGCTTTAACAACCATTCCCAAAACCGAAGGCACCATCAGCGGTGTTAATGAAGAGCATGACAAAATCCAGATTATCGGGTTTTACCTTCAAAACGAACTTTTGCTTAGCCCCCACTGGGATCTGGTTCTGGCCGGGCGATATGACCATCACAATCGCATCACAGACCCTGTTTTATCGCCCAGGGCCGCACTGGTGTTTAAACCCACGCCTGATCAAACGGTGCGGTTCACCTTTAACCGCGCCTTTGGCACGCCCACCAGCACCAATTTGTTTCTCGATATTTTGTCCAGTCGAAATCCGTTTGGCGTGGGCATTGATCTGCGTGCGCAGGGGGCCTATCAGGGATTTACTTTTCAACGCGATGACCAGCAAAATCCCATGTTCCGTTCGCCCCTATCTTCCCGGGCCCTTCTTGATATCACAACCTATATTCCATTACACGATCCCCAGTTTACCAATTTGATGTGGCAAAATGGCCGAGATCGCATTTTGGCGCAATTTTTGCCCACCTTTCGACAGTTGGCCGCCCTGGATCACACGCCTCAAGACGTGGAGGCCCTGGTTGCACAACTGCCATCAATTTTGCCTCAAGCCCTTGCGGGATTGCAAAATGACCTGCGCCGTTTTAACCCTGTCAATGGCAAATTTGTATCCACATCCGGCGACAGTTTAATCGACATTCCACGGCTCAAACCCGACATCACACAAACTTTGGAACTGGGTTATAAAGCCGTGATCGGCAACAAACTGATGCTTACCGCCGATGTCTATCGCAATCAAAAAACAAATTTTGTCGGGCAATTTGAAATTGAAACGCCCAATGTCTTTTTAAATGCTACAACCCTTTCGACTGCCCTGTCACAACGCCTTTCGCAATCTTTTGCCACGGCATCGGATGATCTGCGGGCGATTTTGCAAAAGCTGGATGCGCCCATCAACGGAGGCAATGGCAACGGCACACCCGAAGACGAACTGGTTCGCCTGTTTGTTTTTGGCAAAAATGGACAGGGCATCACCAGCATTCCATTTGGGACTGTTTCACCCGAACAGGCCACCGATCCAACGGCGGTTATTTTGTCCTATCGCAACCAGGGCCGCGTTACGGTTTATGGCATCGATCTGAGTTTTATTTATTATGCCAGCGATGCCTGGTCTGTTGCGTTCAATTATTCACATTTGAGCGAAACCTGGTTTCCAACACGCGCTCTGAATGCACCGTCCGACAAATTTAATTTGGGCAGCCGATATCACCATGCCAAAACCGGACTGGGTGCAAGCGGTTGGATTCGTCATCGAGGTTCTTTTCTGATGGAATCGGGTGTGTATGCGGGGCCAGTGGCCGGTTACACCCTGTTTGACCTTGATGTATCCTATGATTTGCCCATTCATTCATCCGATGCGTCTGCTGTTTTAATTTTAAACATCAACAACCTGTTTGACCGCAAACACCAGGAATTTATTGGCGCGCCAGAAATTGGCCGATTCATTTCGGGCGGTCTCACCGTGCGTTTTTGACCCATTTAAAGTGTGGTTCCGGGTGGTTATATTTATGACATTTCTTCCAAGTTTCTCTCCCATATCGACTGAGGTTTTATCACATCTTTACAGGGTATAAACACTTTCAATGAACAAAACACGCGATACGGGAAGATTTTCCGCGCGATTCCGTTTCACACCACATTGCAAAATGTCTTCATCGCTAACAGGCTATTTCATGGTGTGCATCCACTGAAGGTATTCGCGGAAAATCAGCCTTCCCGGC